>JALOQT010000138.1 GCA_025453375.1 Phycisphaerales bacterium
CGAGCAAGAGTGTCGAGGCGGTGCGGGTGGTGTTTGCCGCGCCCCCGGGCGAGATGAACGACATGGAGCGTGAGCGTGCGATTGAGCAGCTCAAGGGCCAGATTGATAAGGACGTGGCTCGAATCTTCGAGCTTGCCCAGCAGGCCGGGCAGTCGTTTGAGTCAGCGTCGCGCGTGCGTGATGCGGCTCGCAAGCGTCTGGAGAGCCAGGTGGCGGACCTGCGTGCAGGCAACGCGCCGGGCGTCGTTGGTTTGCAGGATCCGCTGAACACGATCATCTTCACCAACCAGCAGGATGCCGAGCGCAATGCCGAGGCTCTGCAGGAGGGTGGGCCCAAGGGTGAGCGTCCGGCGTTTGTGATGCTGATGGCGGTGCAGACGCCTCGCGGGGCGGACTTGCTGGGGTGGACGGCGCTGCGTCGCGACACGGGGTACATCTTCCGGGCGGCCAGTACGCTGCCGTTTGCGTACTCCCGGGCGCAGGATTGGGACAACATCGGGATGTTCGGCTTCTCGCTGAACCTGGGCAAGGTTCGCCCGCCGGAGCAGGTTGCTGAGCAGACGACGCCGCAGCGTGGGCAGGGCGCGGGTGGTGGGCCGGCGGGGCCAGGCCTCTCTCCTGATGGCACGCCCAAGGCGCCGGAGCCGGCGGCCCCGCCGACGGGCCCGCGCGGGCCGCGTGGCACGCCGGGCGGGCAGTAAGAACTGCGCAGGCTCGGTGATGGCCAGCGGGGGCCGAGCAGCGTCAGAGGCGGCGGACACATCGTCGAACATCAAGAAAGCCAGGAGCACGCGCGTGCATCTTGGCTTTTTCGTTTGGTGGGCGTGGCGTGCGGGCACGCGCAGATGGCGTCGTCACGCGGTGGGGCGGGATGCGGGCACGGTCAGCCACTCGGGCAGGGCTTGCGGGCGGCCGGCGCGGTCGATGCACGCGAGGGTGGTGCTGGCGGTCAGCAGGGTGCGGGGTTCATCCAGCGCGGGGCCGGTGGCGGGTTGCAGAAGGGAGAGGGTGTATTCGTGCACGAGCTTGACGCGCGAGCCGCCGGTGACGCGGGTGTGCAGCGAGAGCACATCGTCATAGCGGGCGGAGGCTTTGTATTTCACCTGCAAGTCGATGATCGCCAGGAGGACGCCTTGCGTTTCGAGCTGGGCGTAGGAGAGGCCGGCGGCACGGAGCAGCTCGGTGCGGCCGATTTCCAGCCAGGGGATGTACGCCGCGTGGTGCACGATGCCCATCGGGTCGCACTCGTTGTAGCGCGGGCGGAAGGTCAGGCGTATGGCCGTCGGGAGTGGGAGGCGAAGGGCCGGAGTGGGCGTGGCGTCGGGCATGGCGGGGTATTGAAGGCCTGGGCGATCTTCATCGCCGGTCGCGGGGCAGCGGGTCCTGGCCGTCGCCTCGGCGAAGGGCTTTGGCGCCGGCGCGGGTGACGGTCGGAGTGGGGCGGGATGCCGCGCCGTCACGCGTGGCGAACTTGGCGTTGATCGCGTCGATCGCGGCGTCGAGCCGGGCCTGCTTGGCATCAACCGGCGCGGAGAAGAGGCTCAACTGCCCTGGCGGTTCGAGGTCATGCAGCGTGACGCCCAGCAGGCGAAGCGGGCCGGGGCCGGCGGGCGGGCCGCCCGCGCCGGCGTGCCAGGCTTCGAGGATCGCGCGGGCGGCGGCCCATAGCGTGGTGGTCGTCGCCGTCGGCGTGTCAAGCGTGGTGCTGCGGGTGTGGGTCGAGAAATCCGGGCGGCGGAAGGTGACGGTGACTTTGCGGGCGAGCATGCCCGGGCTGGCTGCACCGCCCTCGGCCCGCAACTGCTCGGCGACGTGCTCGACCTGAGCCAGCAGCACGGCGCGGAGCGCGTCGAGCGAGGCGATGTCTTGGTCAAACGTGCGGGATTGGCCGATGCTCTTGGCGGCCCGGCCGGAGGCGACGGCCCGCGCGTCGCGGCCCCACGATTGCTCGACGATCAGTTCGGCCTGCTGGCCCAGGGCGGCCCGAACTTGCGCCAGCGGTGCGGTGCGCAGGTCGGCGCAGGTGCGGATCGAGAGGCGGTCGAGCTTGGCTGCGGCGGCAGCGCCGATGCCGCGCAGGACGGAGACGGGCATGGGCGCGAGCAGATCGGCCGCGTCCTCCGGGCGGATGGTGCGGAGGCCATCGGGCTTGTCCAGGTCGCTGGCGATTTTGGCCAGCAGTTTGTTGACCGAGACGCCGACGGAGGCGATGAGGCTTCGCTCGCGGGCGATGGCGGCTTTGAGCTCGCGGCCGATGTGTGCGCCGATGCGTAGGGCGTCGTCTGACTCGGCGGCCGTTGCGTGCAGGTGCTGCGTGCCGGTGCAATCCAGGAAGGCTTCGTCGATACTCAGGGGCTCGACGTCGGGCGTGTAGCGATCCATGATCGCGCGGATTGCGCGGCTTTCCTCGCTGTAGACGTGCATGCGGGGCTTGATGACGATCGCCTGCGGGCAGAGGCGCAGGGCCTGGGTCATCGGCATCGCGCTGCGGACGCCAAAGGGGCGAGCCTCATAGGACGCGGTGGTGACGACGCCGCGCACGCCACCACCGACGATGACGGGCTTGCCGCGGAGGGCGGGGTTGTCACGCTGCTCGACGGACGCGTAGAACGCGTCCATATCCAGGTGCAGGATGAGCCGAGCGGCACTGGTCACGCGCGAGGATACGCGGGGCGGGGGAAGTGGCACAGTGACGCAGTGACGCAGTGACGCAGTGACGCAGTGACGCAGTGACGCAGTGGGAAGCAGCGGCTGCGCCGCGACAGTTTCAGCGGCGCAGCGGCCACCGCGTACTGTGTCACTGCGTCACTGTGCCACTGCGCCGCTGTCCTTACATCCGCTCGACGACCATGGCCACGGCGTTGCCGCCACCGAGGCAGAGGGCGACGACGCCGTACTTGCCGCCGGTGCGGTGCAACTGGTGGATGAGGGTGACCAGGCAGCGGGCGCCGGAGCCGCCGATGGGGTGGCCCAGGGCGATGGCCCCGCCGCAGATGTTGACCTTGTCCTCGGGGAGGTTGCCGGCCTTGATGTTCTGCAGGGCCTGGGCGGCGAAGGCTTCGTTGACTTCGAAGAGGTCGATGTCGCTGACCTTCAGTCCGGCCTTGGCGATGACGGCCGGGACGGCGAGGCTCGGGGCGGCGAAGATGTCCTTGGGGGCGACGCCGCTGGTGTGATAGGCGACGATGCGGGCCAGGGGCTTGATGCCGAGCTTGTCAGCACGGGCAATGCTGGCGACGGCGACCGCGGCGCCGCCATCGGAGATCTGGCTGGCGTTGCCGGCGGTGACGCTGCCGTCCTTCTCGAAGGCGGGGCGGAGCTTGCCGAGGCTGTCGATGCTGCTGTCGGCGCGGACGCCTTCATCAGCACTCACGCCCGGAGACTTCTTGTCGAAGACCTGCTCGCCGGTGAGGGCGTGAATCTCGCTGTTGAAGTGGCCGGCCTTCTGGGCGGCGGCGGCGAGGGTGTGGCTGCGGACGGCCCACTGGTCCTGCATTGCGCGGGTGATCTCGAACTTCTTGGCGATGTAGTCGGCGCTGTTGCCCATCAGGCAGGCCTCGAAGGCGCAGCGCAGGCCGTCATACTGCATGTGATCTTCGAAGCTCGTCGGGCCATACTTGGGCCCGCCGGCGCCGTCACGCACGCGGGCGAAGTAGGGGGCGGCGGTCATGTTCTCAAAGCCGCCGGCGAAGACGAGGTGATTGTCACCGGCTTTGATCGACTGCGCGGCGGTCATCACGGCCTGCAAACCGCTGCCGCAGACTTTGTTGATCGTCTGGGCACTGGTGGTGTCGGGCAGGCCGGCCTTGAGGGCGGCCTGGCGCGCGGGGTTCTGGCCAAGGCCGGCCTGAAGGACGCAGCCCATGATGACTTCGTCGACGCCGCCACTGGTGGCCTGGTCCTTCAACGCGGGCACCTGCGCGAAGAGGCCTTGAATGGCGTATGAACCGAGGAGCGGGGAATGCACACCCTTGAGGCCGCCGAAGAACCGACCGATGGGTGTGCGCTTGGCGGCGAGGATGACGGGGGTCGTATGGGCGGACATGCGCGGCTCCTGATGCGGTTAGCTGAGAGGGACGTGTGCGAACGAGGTGCATCGTTGGCGCGCGGAGCCCCTAGGGGAACAAAGTTGCTGTTCGCCAGACCATTAGGGCGGGAAGTTGTTTCAGTGGCGAAACGACCGAGCGGCCCTAGGGCTGCAGGGCAAGCACCCAAGGTGATTCGCTGGGTGTTGGAGGGTGGAGAGTTTTCCGGCGATGACGGGGCGTGCTTCGACCAAGTTTGGGTCAAGCGACTTACCAGTGCGATGGGCGATGTGGCTCAATGAGTGCTCGAGATGCACCCTCATCCGCCTTCATGCGGCTGGACGCCGCATGAGGCACCTTCTCCCGCGGGGCGGGAGAAGGGGGTGGTGCGATTCGTGTATGACCGATGTGCTGCTGACCTTCGCCCGCCTTGCGGGAGAAGGTGCCGAGGCCTGCGTTCAGCAGGCCGAAGGCGGATGAGGGTGCGTCGGCCTGTCGTCCACATTGAAGTGTGACGCGCGGGCAGTACAAACCCCCGCTCACGCGCTCAGCGCGGTGCGGCTGGAGGTGCGGCGGGGGGCTGTTGGTTGGG
>JALOQT010000139.1 GCA_025453375.1 Phycisphaerales bacterium
CCGTTGAAGCCCTTGCGCAGGTCGGCAATGACCAGCTCCGGCGCGTCGGGCGTCGCGGCGTCGAGTCCAAGTTCCTTGTCAATGACGGGCACGGGCGAGGATAGCGGGCCGGGGCGAACAGGTTGCAGGGAGGAGGCTGAGCAGGCGTCAGGCGTCAGGCTTTAGGCGTGCGTCTCACGTCTCACGTCTCACGTCTCACGTCTCACGTCTCACGTCTCACGTCACACGTCACACGTCTTTCCTCACTCCAGCGCGTGCATCGCCAGGCCTGTGGCCAGTTTCGGGAAGAAGAACGTGCTCTTTTGCGGCATGAGTTCATTAGCGCGGCTGACGTCGCGCACGGCGGAGAGTGGCGTGGGGTCGACGATGACGGCCAGTTGCGGGGAGAAGGTGCTGCCGCCGCCGGCGCTGGTCTGCTGGCCCTGGCCGATGGCGTGGACTTCGTCGATCGAGTGGGGGAAGGCCCACTGGACGGGCTGGCCGGCGTTGAGCTTGGGCTGGCAGATGCGTTCGACGATCAGGTGCTGGCAGAGGGCCACGTCCAGCGTGCGCCAGGCCATGGGCTTGTCGGGGAACTGGTCCCGCAGCGGGTCATCGTGCGTCGGGGTGCAGAGCCAGGCGCGCTGGGATTCGAAGTCGTAGAGGCCCAGTTCGTTTTTGCCGGTCTTGCGGGCATCACGCTGGAGGGCGTGCTCGATTGCGCCGAGGCCGCCTTTGACGGGCGTGAGGGTGAGGATGCCTTTGCTGGCACGCTCGAAGTGCTCCCAGGAGTAGTCGGCCATGCCGGCGAGGACGCGATGCGTCGGCCCGATGACCAGGCCCGGCTCGTGCATGCTGATCAGGACGAACATGCAGCGCCGCGCGGGGTGATCCGGCGCGACGGGGCCGGCCTTTTCCAGTTCGGCGAGGTAGTTCAGCGCGGTGGTGTAGCGATGGTGGCCGTCGGCGATGAACACATCCTGCTCGCGGCAGTCGGCGGCGAGATGGTCCAGCGTGGCCTGGTCATCGATGGTCCACAGTTCGTGCAGGGTGCCATCGTCGGACGTGGCGGAGACTTGCGGGTGGCGGAGTTTGCAGACGTGCGCCAGGCGGTTGGTGAGGTGGTGGTGGTCGTCGGGCAGGAGGCCGAAGATCGGGCTGAGCTGCGTGCGGGTGGCGCGCATCAGGGCGAGGCGGTCTTCCTTGGGGCCGCTGAAGGTCTGCTCATGCGGGAGGACCCCCCCGCCCGCTCCAGTGCCGGGCTTGGCGGGGCCGAAGGGGCGCAGGTCGATGGTGGCGATGAGGCCGGTGCGCTGGTGCTGTTTGCCGACGAAGGTGAAGGTCTGGCGATAGGCGAACATGACCGGGCTTGGGCGCCGGGCGAAGGTGCCGTCGGTCATTTTGGCGCTGAGGCGCTGGGCGGCGGCGGCGTAGGTCGCATCGGGCCCGAGCTGTTTGGCGGGCAGGTGGGGGAGGTCGATGGCGACGATGTTGTCGGGGTTGCGGGCGAGGAGTGCGTCCTTGCCGCGCTGGTCCAGGACGTCGTAGGGCGGGGCGAGAAGGTCGGAGAGGTTGACCGGGTGGCCGCTGGTGGCGGTCTGGGCGGCGGTGAACTGGATGGCACGAAAGGGTGAGACGAGGGGCATGTTGGAGGGTAGTGCGTGCGGGGGTGCAAATGGCGGTGGGGTGGGTTTGGAGTAAGGGTGATTCGTGTGGCGGGTGGGTGCATAAAGGGCTTGCAAAGGGAGGTGGAGTGTGGTAATCTGGGGAGAATCCCGGTCGGGATGAGTGCGGACGGGGTGTTCTTATGAGAACACGCGAGCCTTCAACAGCTCGTCGATGGATCCCCAGCGGCTCCGCAGTGGCTCCAGTGGTGATTCCACCGTGATGGAGATGAACGATGCGCAGGGCCTTTACGTTGATTGAGTTGCTGGTGGTGACGGCGGTGATTGCGCTGCTGATTGGGATTTTGCTGCCATCGCTGGCCAAGGCGCGGGAGGCGAGCCGGGCGGCGGTGTGCCAGATCAACTTCAAGTCGATCGGGCAGGGGCTGGCGATGTACGCCAATGACAACAAGGACCGGATCTGGGAGACGGGGACGAATGCGCCGTTTAGGTTTTGGTATGCGCAGCCGCGAAACCCGCGGTTGGCGGTGAGTGCGAGCAACCCGGCGGTGCTGGGGCCGGCGTTTGAGTATTTGTCGATCGTGGACCGGGTGTTTGAGTGCCCGACGAACAAGCGCCGGGCGCGGACGACGTTTACGAGCAATCCGAACGATCCGTACTGGAACACGCCCCAAGGGATTCTGCAGCGCGGGTTGTGGGAGCAGTTCCTGGGTGAGCGGTCGCTGAACTTTGACTACACGATGGGGACGGGAACGAGCGGGGCGAAGATCGGGACGTATCTGGAGGCGGCGTGGGACAGCGGATGCCGAACGAGGTCGGGCACGGCAGCGCGGGCGACGGTGCTGAATGCGGCGCCGAGCACGTTTGTGCGGTTGTCGGGCGTGCCGATTTACTTTGAGGAAGACACGCGCTGGTGGAACGCGGAAAGCCCGGACGGGATGTTCAGCAACTGGGACCAGATGAGCAAGCGGCACGATGGCAAGGGGCACATGGTGACGCTGGGGGGTGATGTGATCGCGCTTGATGCGCCGGTGGGGCCGCAGGCGGATACGCAGGCGGACCTGGGTGATCTGGTGGGGAATGATTTTTATGTGTCATCACGCGGGAACCGGTGGTTCCAACTTGCGCCGAGCTGGCCGGCGACGAATCGGCCGTATGGGTGGATTGATCAGCCGCGGTGAGCGGGCGGGTGGGGAAAGCGACGGAGCGACGAAGGGACGGAGGGGAAGGCGGGTGCTGAGCAGGTTGAAAACCTGCTCCACGCGGCGAGCCTGATGTCTCGCGTCTCACTTCGCACGTCTTCTGGGCCTCACTTGGCCAGTGTGTCGATGGCGCGGAGCAGTTCGGTGGTGGCCAGCAATGTCATGCTGGTGGCTTCGGGGCTGGTGCGCTGGTCGAAGACGCTTGGGCGCAGGGCGCCGAGGGTGGTGGTGGGGTCGGCGAGGGTCCACTGCATGGTGCGGTCGACTTGCAGTTGGCGGAGGAAGCGCATGGCGCTGAGGAGGCGGACGATTTCGGCAGGGCGGTCGGCCGGTGGCGTTGTGCGGTCGTCGGCGAGCATGGGGGCGAGGGCGGCGACGAGGCGGGCGGTGTGCCAGGAGGGGAGGGGTTGGCGGGAGCCGGGGAAGAGCAAGCCGCCGATGAGGTCCTGCTGGGCGGGGGTGGCGTCGTGCGGGGCGAGTTGATTGTCCCACGCGGCGGTGCGGACCTGGCGGAGGGCCGCGGCGGCGGGGATCGGCGCGTCGGGGGCTGCGGCGTCGAGTTCGGCCAGGAGGATCCAGGGCATCTGCGACGTGAGGCGCGCGTTGACGGCGGGGGCGGAGGTGAGCCCGCCGGGGGGGATGAAGGCGGCGCGGAGGGCGGCAGCGCGGCGGGCGGGGTCGGGCTGGGCCCAGGCCAGCAGCGCGTGAGCGCCCGGGGGAAGGTCGGGGCTGAAGATGTCCGGACCGGTGGCGTCCGGCACGAGGGCGTCGAGCACGGCGCGGTTGTTCGGCGCGGGCAGGGGTGCGCCGGCGCGGCGGAGGGTCAGGGCGACGAGGGCGGCAGCGGGGGGCGAGGTGGCGGCGGTGCTGAGGGCGCGCTGCTCGACGATGTCGCGGGCCTTGCGGGCCTGGGCGAGCACTGAGGCGGGGGCGGCGGGGGTGCTGGGAGGGCTAGGGCGAAGGGCGAGGTAGCGGTCCAGGGCCATGAGGGCCATGGCGCTGACGATCGGGTCGGTGGAGGGCTCGGCAGGCGCGTCGGCGGTGGTGCGGGCGAGGGGGTGGTCGGCCAGGGGGGCGTCGGGGTGGAGGATGCTGCGGGCCAGGGCGTCGGCGAGGGTGTCGGCGAAGGTGGCCAGTTCGGTGATCGAGTCGATGGCGGTGCGATCGATGAGGCGCTGGCCGCGGTAGAGGATTTCCGGTGGGGCTTCGGGCGTGGGCTCGGCGGCGTGCTGGACGGGGAAGCGATAGAGGATGATCTCGTGCTGTCGGCGGAGCTGCTCGGGGGTGAGCAGGGCCAGTTCGGCGCGGCCGGTGAGCGTGCTGGCGGCTTGCTGCAGCGCGGTGGCGGGGCCGATGTTGGCGTGCATCATCGCGGTGGGGAAGACGGGGCTGAGGCGATCGACGAGGCGGGCGGCGACGCCCTGGAGCATCCAGGGGACCTGGTCCTCAACGCCTTCATCGTCGTCGGCGGTGATGAAGGTCAACGGGCCGGCGAGCTCGACGGAGATGGTCATCGAGCGGGCGAGGGCGGCGAGGCCTTCGGTGCGCTTGTCGGCGGGGAGTGACTCGAGGCGCGGGGCGAGGCGGCGGGTGGCTTCGGCCTGGGCGTGGGTGATGGCATCGGTGAGACGGATCATCTTGCCGGGCGGGGCGAGGAGACTGGCGCGGCCGACGATCTGACCATCGAAACGCAGGACGATGGCGACGCCCTGGGCCTGCAGGAGCGTGGCGGGATCGCGCTCGTCGGCGGCGGGGGTGGCCCAGAGGTTGATGGTGGCGCGGGTGAGGCGAAGGGCGGCCAATGCG
>JALOQT010000140.1 GCA_025453375.1 Phycisphaerales bacterium
CGGGATACGCCCGCGTCATCAAGAAGGCTTGCCGCGCGCGTGGGACGGCGCAGGAAATCAAGCCCGATGCCTTCGCCGCTGCTACGGCTGGCCCGGCAAAGGCCAAGATCGGCTGCCGCGTCGGTGCGGTGGACACCCCGGTCGATTGGACGGATGGCGGTATCACTGATCCGCGCTTGGGCAACATCTTCGTCTTTGACTCATTCAGTGCTCGGGTCCACGTCGGCGAGGACGGCCCAGCCTGCTTCAAGCCACGCGGCCTTGATGTGCTGCCGGAACTCGCTAAGGCGTGCGACACGATCAAAGCCGAGTTGCAGAAGGAGATCGACGCGACGTTTGCCGAGAACACCAAGACCGCTCAGGGCTGGAAGTACAGCGCATCTTCAGCGGTTGGCAAACTTGTCAACGCGCTCGGGGCAGCGACCAAGCCGGAGACGATCGACACGGCGGCTGTGTTCACGGATGCCGACGAGAAGCGGCTGGCCGAAATCATCGCCACGCTCAGCACCGATCCCAAACTCAAAGCCGCCGACACGACCGCCGCCGCCAAACGCATCCGGACATTCGCCGAGACCGCGAAGAACCGCGCTATGTCCGTGGACGACACGGCGATGCAGGCACTTGGCGAGGCGATCAAAGAGGCGGAGACAACGGCAAAGGCGGCCAAGGCCGCCGCCGGGCCGGAATTGAAGGACACGGACCTTCCCGGCAGTTGCAATGACGTGTGGCGGAAACTCTGGGACGCGGCCAAGGCGTACTCGGTCGCAGACGCATACCCCGGCAAGACGTTCCCCGTCACTGAGGCGGACGCAAAGTGTGTCCTGTGCCAGCAGACATTGCAGCGAGAAGCGATCGACCGTTACGCCCGCTTCAATAATTTTGTGGCCGATGAGACCCGCAAGCAGGCCGACGCGTCGAAGGCCAAAGTCACGGCGTTGAAGCCGGGTTTGGACTCGCTCCGCGCGATCGGGACGGAGGCGGCAGGGATCAAGGCCGACCTTGACCGCGAAGCCGCAGAAAAGTTCGACACTGTCGAAGCATTTGCCAAAGCGATCGATGTCCGCATCGCCCTCGCTCAAAAGTGCCTGAAAGACGGGACATGGACCGACGCTCCCGCGCTGCCCGCTTCTCCGTGCGCCGACCTGCTGACGCTCGCCGACAATCTCGACAAGAGAGCGAAGGACGAACTCGCCGCCGCCGACCCTGAAAAGGCCAAAGCGTTGGCGACCGAACGCGATGAACTCACCGACAAGAAGTGGCTCGCGGACAAGACGGACGAAGTCAAAGCCCACATCGCCCGCCACGCGCACGCGGCGAAGTTGAAGAAATGCCAGGACGATTGCACGACCAACGCCATCACGATCAAGTCCGGCGAACTGCACGAATCCCACGTCACTGGCGCGTTCTGCAAGGCGTTTGAGGAAGAACTTGCGGCTTTGGGCATGAAGACGTTGCGAGTGAAGCTCGAAGTTACGCGAGGAGCAAAGGGAGAGCAGAAGTTCGGCGTGCGCCTCGTTGACACGAGCAAGACGCCGCACGTGCCTGTGAACGCGAAAGTCGGCGAGATTGCGAGCGAAGGCGAGCATCGGTGCATCGCTCTGGCCGCGTTCATCGCCGAGCTCTCGCAGGCGTCGCACAAGTCGGCCTTGGTGTTCGACGACCCGGTGTCTTCTCTGGATTGGAAGTACCGCCGAGCGATCGCCAAACGGCTCTTTGCCGAGGCGGCGGATCGGCAGGTGATCGTGTTCACGCACGACTTGGCATTTATCTGCGAACTCCACACAGCGGCTGGCGCAGCGAAAGGAGCGATCACCGAGTTGCGTGTAGAACGCTTCGCGGGAAAACCAGGAAGAGTGATGCACGGGCTATTGTGGGACGCCTTGAGTGTAAAGGCCCAGTTCAAGAGTCTGCGCGAGGACATCGGCAAACTCGACAAGATCGCCAAGGAAAGCGGAGACACTGAGTACCGTGATGCTGCCATCCCAGTTGTTGGGCGATTGCGCAGCGCGTGCGAGCGGGTCGTGGAGGAGGTGCTACTCAACGAGACGGTCAAGCGACATGACAGCCAGCTGCACATCAAGCAATCTCCGCAGATCGCAGCAGTCACCGCTGACCAATGGAAAGCCGTCTATGCGATCCACCGAGAGTGTTCCAATAGTGACGAGTCTCATGCGAAGCCTGTAAGCGGCCCCGTAAACGTCCCCACGCCCGACAAGTTGAAGGAGTGGATGCAGGTTTTGGAGAAGACGGTGGAGGATGTGAGGAAGGCAAGAGAGTCGACCAGGGGAACGCCGATCACGGAGCCAAAGCCAGCGAGTTCCCCCGCGCCGCACCATTGAGGCGTCACTGCCTCTTCCCTTGCCCCTCCGGGGCAGTCCCGCGCGCTGGAGACGCGTTCCACGGGTTGCGTCCGCCAAGCGCGGGCTTCACCCGTGGCTACACCCCTGCGCCCCGTTGGGGCGAAGATCAGAAGCACCGGTGCCCCTCTCCCCCGCGCAGCGGAGCGCCTTCATGCCGCCCGCCCCACCCCCGTCTGGCCCAGCACCACGCCGGCGGTGTCAAACCGCACCACCAGCACATCGCTCGCCTCGCCGAGGGTCAGGCCGCGTGAACCTTGGATGAGGTATTCGGCGCTGCGGTCTTCGGCCGACAGGGCCGCGATGGGCACGGTCGCGTCGATGAAGAACGGGCGGCGGTTGTCGCTGGTGGTGCCGTCGGCGATGCCGATGCGGACGAACTCGCGCTGGCCGGGCAGCTTGCGGGAGATGGCGAAGGTCACGCCGCTGCTGGCCGCCGCGTTGCTGCTGCGCCAGGAGATCGTCACGCTGCCGTCGGCGTGCAGCACGGCGGCGAAGTCCGTCGGCTTGCCGGGTGGCCGCGCCGCCGAGGCTTTGCTCTCGGGCGACAGGTCCGCCGGCGCGCAGGGGGCCGCGGCGCTGGGCCGCTCGCCGGGGCGCGGGAAGTTGACGCGTGCTTCAGCGCCCCACGCCTCGCGGGCCGCGGCGTCATAGGCGAAGGCGGCATCTTCTTCGTCGTCAAAACAGCCGAGTCGCTTGTGCACGTTGTCAATATTGATCTGCGCGACCCACACGCCCTGACTCTCGTTCCAGCACACGCCCTTGAAGCGCGAGGAGGTCGGCTTGCCGCGCCGGGCCAGCTTCTTGAAGCACGCGCGGGACGACTTTTCCGAACCGTGAACCATCAAGTTCTCCCGTCGGCAATCCAGCGGGTTGCCGTTGCGGTGGGTGATCTGCGTCGTCGGCCCGTCATCCTGCAGGCCCATGATCAGGCGCTTGAGCAGCACGCGCTGCGTGCCGTCGGCGCTCAGGTGCATCACCGCGCCGCTCTTGGCCGACTTGCCCTTGGGCGTGACATAGTTCCACCGCTTGCCCTGCACAATCGGCAGGTCCGCCGCATCGATCAGCGCCTCGACATACCCGCTGAGGGTCCCCAGCGGCACGCGCCACACGCCCGCGCGGGCCGGGTGCGAGTCAGGATACGGCTGGCCGACGGCGTCGAGCCGCTGACGCAGGGCCTGAATCTCGGCAGCAGGATACAGGATCGGCGTCCCGGTCTGGTCCTTGTCGCGGTAGCGGGCAACGGGCACCTGCCCGTGCACGACCCAGATGTCAAAGGTCCCCTCGGCGATGCCCAGCACCGCCGCAGCCTCGTGGCCGGTCAGCATCTTCACGCCCTCCGGCGGTCTGGGCAACCCGCGCGGCACGCGATAGTCGTTCTTCTCGCGCACCGGTTGGCCATCGGGGCCAAGATACGTCGGTGCGGGGACGTTCCCGTCGGGGAAGTTGAGCCGCGCTGAAGGCCCTCCGAGCCGACGCGCCACCGCGTCATAGGCCGCCGCCGCCTCCGCCTCATCGCGGAATCGCTCGACTGAGCGTTTTCCGGCCTTGCCGCCGACTTGCAGCCTCCACAGACGCCGCGTGCTGTCCCACGCGACGCCCTTGTACTTCGAGACCGCCGTGCGGCCTTTGCGGACAGCCGATTTTTCGCGGCTCCAGATCACCTCGGCCATCGTCTTGACGACCAGGTTCTCCCGGCGGCAGTCCAGCGGATCACCATTGGCATAGCCGATGATCTGCTGCCCGTCATCCTGCGCATCGATGCCCAGCAGGACGAGCTTCAGCAGCACGCGCCGTCCGCCGGGGTAGGTGTGCATCACCTCCAACTGCTCGCCGCGCTTGCGCGCATACCCGCTCCAGAGCTTTCCCTGCACCTTGGGCACGTCTGCCGCATCGATCAGCACTTCGGCCCGCTGCCCGTGCAGGCGGATCGGCAGCCGGTACACACCCGCTCGCTGCGGGTCGGGATACGGCTCACTTTCCAGACGCTCGCGCTCGGCCTGCTCGGCCAGTTCCTGCACGAAGCGCTCCACGTCCGCCGCGGCATAGTACATCGTCCGCCCCGAGCCCTTCTGCACGCGGTAGCGTTGCAGCGGCACGCGCCCGGCCATTTCCCACTTGCCAAACTGCGAAAAATCCATGCCCAGCCGCGCCGCAGTCTCCTGCCGCGTCAGCACCGCCACGCCCGCCGGAGGCGGGGGCAGCGGCGGCGCGGCGCGATACGCGCGCTGCCG
>JALOQT010000141.1 GCA_025453375.1 Phycisphaerales bacterium
CATCTACAACCCGCTGACGGTCCTGAGCCGCAACCCCGACACGATGATGCGCCTCGCCTCCAACCCGCAGGCCCTTCTCGAGTTCGTCCTGCGCATGGTCGAGCAGCAGGAAAACGCCACCCCGCGCCCAAACGCTGGGTCCTCTCGCCCTGGCAGCACCAGGCGCCCATCCGGCTCCTCCACTCCGACCCCCGACGCCTCCGGCAACGAAGACCTCACCGACCGCCCCACCCGCCGCCCGGACACGCCGTTCGGCGGCGCCGGCGACCGATAACCCACGCCTCGATCCGGACACACCCCGCCCACCGCCGCCCCATCTCGCAATCGCCCGCCCCCTCGCACGCATCCGCAGCAGAAACACCCCACAACAGCAGCCCGACCCCGCTGGGCTCATATGCGTCTGAACATGCCCCGCGCCCGACGCTGACCCTCACGCCTTGCCGCCCTCGACCATGACCCTTTCCCGCCGCGCATTTTCGTTGATCGAACTGGTGATGGCCGTGGGCTTGTCGGCGATCATCGCCGCAGTGGCCATGGGCTTCTTCTTTTCGATGACCCGCGCCGACGCCGCCAGCGCCCAGCGGACCGACGCAACGGTGCAGATGTCGCGCATCCACCGCGCGCTGCAGCGCACCTTCCGCACGATGCTGCTGGACACCGCCGCGCCGCGCACGGGCGAGAATCGCCAGGCCCGCATCAGTCTCGTCGAAACCGCCCTCGGCCCGCGCCTCGAGCTCACCCTCACCCGCCCGCCGGTCCTCGGCCTCATCGGCGGCAAGCCGATGGACCCCGCCACCCAGCACTCCACCGCCGTCGGCGCCCTCGAGCTCCGCCGCCCCTTCCGCACCACCATCACCCCGGCCCGCACCACCGACCCCAACGCGCCCGAAGAGCTCGAACTCTGGTGGACCCCGTATGACCTGGCCTCGCGCCAGCCCGTCAAGGACCCCAATGGCCAGACCCAGGGCGTGCTCATCGCCACCGGCATCGCGCAGCTTGACATTCGCTTCGCCAAGACCGGCGAGAACAAACGCCTCGAAAAACAAGCCACCGCCGAAATCTCCACGTGGGACAACGTCCCCGCCTTTGTCGACGTGCAACTGACCATGATCAACGGCCAGCGCGCCAGTTGGTTGATCGAAGTCGCCGCCGCCGGTGGCGTCTCGCCCGGCCAGGGCCTGCGTGGCGGCGTCGCCGCGATCGATGCCGACCTCCCAGCCGACACGCTCGAACGCCTCCGCGATGTCGTGAGCCCGCCCACCGCCAGCACAGACGCCTCGGCCAACGCCAACCCCAACGCCAACGACTCTTCCCCCAGCGCCCAGCTCAACGCCGCGGCAAACGCCGCTTCCGAAGCCCAGCGCCTCCGCGAGGCCCTCGCCCTGGCCTTCCGCCTCATCGCCCAGCTCCAGGGCGGCGGTGGCGGCGACGAAGAATGACCGCCCGCATGCCCACGCCCGCGCGCCCAACCCGCCAGCACACGCCTCGCCCCCGCGCCTTTGCGCTGCCCCTGGTCCTCGTGCTGATCCTCGGCGCGTCGCTGCTGGTCACCCTTCTGCTCACCCGCCGAAGCACCTCCCGCATCGCCACCAAGCAGCAGGCCGACGCCTACATCGCCCACCACATGCAGCTGGGCCTGCGCGACTTTGTCAACGTCTTCCTGACCACCACCAAGCGCAGCAAGGACTCACTACTCGCCGATGGCGTCGTCGGCTTTGATCTCCAGCTCGATCAGGGCCTGATGATGGAAGTCCGCCTCAAGGACCTCGGCGGCGCCATCCTCGCCAGCGCTGAGCCAGGCTCCGTCCGCGGCGAGGTGCTCGCTCGCGCGGTCCTTCGCCTGCAGGAACGCATGGAGCCGGACCTGCGATACGTTCGCGTCTTCGGCCCGCCGCGCGTCAGCGTGCATGGCAGCCCCGCCGAATCACTCGAAGCCCTCGCCAAAGCCGTCGACCCCGACGCCGACGGACGCGTCTTCGCCCGCGAACTCATCGACCAGCGCCAGCGCCGCGATCTCTCCGACGTCGATGTCCGCAACGCCGCCGCCAAAGCCGGCATCGTCGGACAACGCCTCGAACTCATGGCCGCCCTCACCACCGTCGATCCAAACTTCTGGTGGATCGAAGCACGAGTCATCAACAGCAGCGGACGCGAAATCTTCCGCCAGGGCGGCTTCGCCTCCGGCGCCGTCACCAAGCGCTCCGCCGGCCTCGGCGAAGGTTCGTGGAACATCGAACTCTGGCAAGCCCTGCCCCGCAACCAACCTTTCGCCAGCGCCCTGGACCCACGCCTCGTCACACCCCGAAATCGCTAGGCCCGCGTGCGTTGATCACTCAATTCCCCCCCGCCGCACGCTGACTGACTTTCTCGTCACTTGTCACTCATCACTCGTCACTTTCCCCCCCCTCACCCCATCCACCGCGCCGCGATCGTCGAGCCGTGCGTCTTGTCCAACTGCACGCTCCGGTCCCCCAGCGCCGTTCGCAGATCATCATCATCCAGCCGGTCCGCCCACAGCACGTCGTAATCCGACGGCTCCTGATCATCCCGCGGCGTCTGCGGGTTCAATGCCGGGTCAAGCTGCGCCAGCGCCGCAATCGCCAGGTCCCCCGCCGCCTGCAAGTGCGGCGCCGTCAGCAGCACCTCGGCATATCGCACCCCGCCGTGCTCATCGAACACGCGCACCACGCATCGCCACGCCGTCACTCCCAGCTCCGCCCCATGCTCGTCAGGGTTGCTCATCGGGTCAACATTCAGCGTCAGCCCCCACCGATCGCGCACCTCCTCGACGATCTCCTCGTGGCTCAGCGCATCAAGGCTGTCGGCATCCGGATCCAGCACGCCGCGATGCTCATGCACCGCCGCATCCGCCCCCGCGATCTTCTCAACCTCCTTGAGGTCAAACGCCGCCAGCACCCGCTCCACCTGCTCCTTGCGCGATGCATCCACCCGCACCGTCACGATCTTGTGCTCATCGACAAACACGTACGCAAACGGCTCCTCGCTCATCGCCCCGAACCCCACCGTCCCATCCTCAAACAGCCACCCGCGAAACCGCCGCACACCATCGAGAAACCGCTCCAGCCCCACCAGGTCATACGCGATGTACGGATCAATCTCGCGATACGCGTCATTGCCCATCACATCCAAAATCGGATACACCCGTCCAGGGAGCAACGTCCACAACATTCGGCACAAATGCTCCACCCGCGACGCGCGAATGTTGATGTCAAACACATACCGGTCCGGCCACTGCCCCCAACTCTCCGCCTCCCCATCCCCGCCCGCGCCACCCACCTCATCCCCCGCCCGCTCATCCCCCACCCCACGCCGCCCCGACCGCGCCCCACCACCCCCACCGCCACCACCCTCCGTCGGCCCATCACCATCCTCATCCGGCGCGTCATCACCCGCCGTCTCCCCCGGCCCGTCATCCTCCAGCCCATCAAGCTCGCGCTCCGCGACTGAGTCATACCCCATCGAGTCGGCCGACTCAAAGTTCAACGTATACCCCTCGATCGGCCGCACATCCTCGACGGGATACACACCCAGCGGGAAGTCAAACCCATCGACCACGTGACGCTGAATCGAACTATCCAGCCGCGCTCGCGCCATACCCCCAGCGTATCCCCCAAACCACCCACCCCCTCGCCCGCCATCCCCACCCCGCGTGGAGCAGGTTTTTAACCCGCTCACATCCAACTCACAACCCCCACTCCCCTCTTCTTCTCCCCCTTCGAGCCCTTCGAGTTCAAAAACCTCTCCGCGCCTCCGTGCAAAAGGCCCAGTCCATCTTCTCATCACTCATCACTCGTCACGCCCGGAAGATCGCCCCCAGTTTCTTCCCCATCATCAAACTCGCCCCCACCAGCGTCACCGCCAGCAGCGCCATCCCCCACACGCCCATGGCGCTAGCGATGTGCGGCCCATCGGCCAGCCGATTCATAAACGCGAAGATCGCCTTAGTAATCGGGAAGTTCTGCTCCTGCTGCGCCAGAATCAGCGAGTCCGACACCTCCAGCATCGCAAAGCTAAACGCCAGCAGCGCCCCCGCGATCAGGTTCGCCGCGATCAGCGGCACGATGATCCGCCGCACCGCCGTCACCCGCGTCGCCCCCAGGTTCATCGCCGCCTCTTCCAGCTGCCCGCTCGTCTGCTCCAGCCCCGCCACCACCGCCCGCACGATATACGGCAGGCGTCGAATCGCATACGCCGCGATCAGGAACGGAATCGGATTCGGATCACTGCCCACAATCGAAAGCCCCTCCAGCGGGTTGCCCTGCCCAAACGGCCACCGCAGGCTCAGCGCCACAAACCCAAACGCCATCACCAGCCCAGGCACCGCCAAAGGCAGCATCGCCAGCGCGTCAAGCAGCATTCGCCCCTTGATGTTCGTCCGAACCAGGATGTACCCGATCAGAATCCCCAGCACCAGGTCCACCGCCACGGCGCAGCTCGCCAGCAGCAGCGACATGTTGATCGCCCCCGCCGCCAGGTCGCTCGTCAGCGCCTGCTGGAAGTTGTGCAGCGTGAACTCCCGCGGCAGCACTGACTGATACCACTGCCCCGTTCCGCTCAGCGCCGTCAAAAT
>JALOQT010000142.1 GCA_025453375.1 Phycisphaerales bacterium
ATTCGGTGTCGTCATGTGGTGCTGATTCTGGGGAATCATGATCCGGTGCTGGCCGATGGGCGGGCGACGCCGGAGTTTGCGGCGTTGTTTGCCGGGGTGCATGATCTGCTGACGATCAGTGTGGATGTGGATGGGCGGGCGCAGAGCGTGGTGATGTGTCACTATGCGATGCGGGTGTGGAATCAATCGCACCGCGGGGCGTGGCATCTGTATGGGCATAGCCATGGGAGCTTGCCGGATGATCCAAATGCGTTGTCGTGGGACGCTGGGGTGGATGTGAACGACTATGCGCCGCTGAGTGTGTCGCAGGTGGCGGCGATCATGGCGCGGAAGACGTTTATGCCGATCGACCATCACGGCCGAGCGCGGGGCGAGGGGAGCGCGTGAGGGGTGGCTGTGAAATGAAAACAGCCCTTGCGTGAGCAAGGGCTGCTTGAAGCGGAGAGGGGGGGATTCGAACCCCCGATACGCGGATAATACCACGTATAACGGTTTAGCAAACCGCCGCCTTCAGCCTCTCGGCCACCTCTCCGGCGAAGGGCTAATGATGGGTCGGTGGGGGGCTGGAGTCAAGTGGTGGGCGGGAATGGGCAGAGGAGGCGTCAGGCGTGAGGCTTCAGACAGATGCACCCTCATCTGCCTTCGTGCGGCTGCCCCCCCATGCCGCACTCGGCACCTTCTCCCGCCCCCCCGGCGCGGGAGAAGGGGTTTATCGCGTGGGTGAGTTGGTCAGCGGGTGTTCGTGTTCGCGCATGGCGGGGGAGTCGAGGCGCGGGGTGAGCCACATGCGGTCGATGAGGCCTTGGCGGACGCGGTAGGTGGCGATGAGGTGCACATCGGGGCGGCTGGTGTTGCCGGTGATGTATTCCAGATCGGCGACGAAGGTGCCGACGGCGTGGCGGCTGATGACGTGCGAGCGCTGGTGTGGGTGTTCGATGAACTGTGCGCCGTAGCGGGCGCGGATGGCGTCATGGCCCTGGCAGCGCAGTTCGCCGGTGTCCTGATCAATGACCTGCGCGTCGTGCGCGAAGGTGGCCAGGAAGGCGTCGATGTTGCGGGCGTTGTAGGCCTCGAGCTGGGCCTGGACGGTGGCGATGGGGGAGCGGGGCATGGGGGTGGCGTGAGATGTGAGATGTGAGAGAGAGGCACCCTCATCCGCCTTCGGTCCGCTGGACGCGGACCTTGGCACCTTCTCCCGCGGGGCGGGAGAAGGGGGCGTGGGGCGGGGAAGGGGGCGCGGGATTTGGGTGTGTGTGGAGGCGGTGTTGGGTGAGGTTTAGCGGGGGCCGCGCTTGGGTTTGCCGCGGAAGCTGCCGGGGCCGCCGCTGGGTCCGCGGTTGGGTCCGCGGTTGGGGCCACGGTTGGGGCCACGGCTGGGGCCGCGGCTTGGGCCGCGGTTGGGGCCGCCGAAGCCGCCGTTGTTGGCGTTGGCACCGTCGCCGCTGGGGCGTTGGTTGCCGAAGGCGGGTTTGGAGCCGCGGGGTGGGCGTGGGCCGCGGGGGGCGAACTGGTTGGGCTTGGGTGGGAGGCCGAGGCTTTCGCGGGTGAAGCGTTCGCCGCCGGCGGGGGCGTCGTCGTGTTGTGGGCGGGGTTGGTCCTGGCGGCGGTCGTCGCGGGTGTCACGGCCTTCGGGGCGTGGGCGGTCGCTCCAGCCTTGGACGGGTGGGCGTTCGCGGCGGTCTTGAGTCGGGGCGTGATCAAGGTTGGGGACCGGTGAGCGCATGGAGCCGCGGCCTGCGCCGCGGCCCGGGCCACGATTGGAGCCGCGGCCTGGACCATGATCGGAACGCTGCTGGCCGTCGAAGGGCTGCTGGTCCTGGAAGTAGCCCGGGCGCTTGTGGGGGGCTTTGCCTTGCATGCCTTCGAACTCGGCGCGATAGGCCAGTTCGGCGTCGGTGGGCTCGGTGCGTGGGAGGTTTTGCGGCAGTGGGCGGACGGGGATGCGGGTTTTGGTGAGGCGCTCGATCTGCGAGAGCAACCCGCGTTCGTCGGCATCGCAGAAGGCGATGGCGATGCCCGTGGCGCCGGCGCGGCCTGTGCGGCCGATGCGGTGGACGTAGGCCTCGGCCTCCATGGGGAGGTCAAAGTTGATGACGTGGGTGACGTCGTCGATGTCGAGGCCTCGGGCGGCGACATCGGTGGCGACCAGCACGCGGCAGCGACCGGTGGCGAAGGCGGCCAGGGCGCGTGTGCGCTGGTTCTGGGCCTTGTTGCCGTGGATCGCGGCGGCGGTGACGTCGTTGCGCTCGAGCTTTTCGGCGATGCGGTCGGCGCCGTGCTTGGTCTTGCTGAAGACGACGACGCGCGAGGCGGCGGGGTCTGAGAGCAGGTGCAGCAGCAGCGAGGGCTTCTGCTTTTTGGGGACGTGATAGAGGAACTGCTCGATTTTGGGCGCGAGGCTGGCGACGGGGTTGACCGCGACGCGAACGGGCTCGCGCATCAGTGCGTCGGCGAGGTGCTGGACTTCGCGCGGCATCGTCGCGCTGAACAGCAGGGTCTGGCGCGAGGCGGGCAGGGCGGCGCAGATGCGCTTGATGGGGATGATGAAGCCCATGTCCAGCATGCGGTCGGCTTCGTCGAGGATGAGGATCTGGACCTGCGAGAGGTTGACGTGGCCCTGCTGTTTGAGGTCTTCGAGGCGGCCGGGGGTGGCGATGAGGATGTCGACGCCGGCGCGGAGGGCTTTGACCTGGGCGCCCTGGCCGACGCCGCCGAAGATGACGGTCTGGCGGAGACGGGTGTGGCGGCCGTAGGTGCGGAAGCTGTCGGCGATCTGGGCGGCCAGTTCACGCGTGGGGCTGAGGACCAGGACGCGCGGGTAGTGCGGCTTGGCTGATGAGATCGGCGGCTGGCCGGACGGCTCGGGCGTCGTGAGCAGGCGCGACAGGACGGGCAGGGCGAAGGCGGCGGTCTTGCCGGTGCCGGTCTGGGCCGAGCCGAGGACATCGCGCCCGGCCAGCACGGGCGGGATCGCCTTGGCCTGGATGGGCGTGGGGTGCAGGTAGCCCTCTTCGGTGACCGCTGAGAGCACCGGGCGGGCGAGGTGCAACTGGGCGACGGTCAGGCCGGTGGTGGGATCGGCGCCGGGGGCCGTGGGGGCCGAGGGGGTTGTGGGGGCCGAGGGGTTGTTGGCGGCGGTGGCGCGGCTGATCTTGGAATTGGTGGAGGGGTTAGAGGGGGCACTCGAGGTGTGCGGGTCAACCTGCACGGGCTCGGCGGGCGTGTGCGGTGCGGAGCGGGTGGGGAGGTCGGTGGCGGTTGCGTCGAGATTCATTGATTCGAGATTCAAAGTAGAAAACTCCTGCCCGCTCGACGGACCCGGAGTGGGTGACGGCGTGGGGGCGTGTGTGCCGCGATGGGAAACGGGGGCTGGCGAGGTGCCAGCGTGTTTCGCGTCGGGCGCGGTGATGACAGGCGAGGCGTGCAGGCTCGTGTGGGGCCGGCGGTTGGTGGCCGCGTGCCGGTGGGAGCGTGAAACGTCGCCGTGCTGGGTTCGCGGAGGGTGGGAAAAGGCCCAGACCTGCGCGGGTCGCCTTGGACACGTGTCCTTCGGCGGCCAGTCAATTCCCAGGACGGTTCGATTCGGCGCTGAGGTCTGCTGGCTTCGGGGCGATGATAGGCACGGAAGCGACAGGGGGCGGCGCGCGGGTGTTTATGGTGCGGGGTGATGCGCGGGTGTGGCATACGCTCGGCGTTACGGATGATCGGTGCTCGTCCCAAGTTGCTGATCGTGTCTGCTGAGTCTGGCAAGGCTGAGGCTTTGCGTCAGCGGGTGGGGGAGTTGTTTGACGTGTCGATCGCGACGCCCGATGGGTTGTCGGCGGCGATGGAGACGGGGCGGTTTGATTTCATTCTGCTCGGGACGCAGCGGTTTATCGATGTCTGTCGCACGCTGGGCAGCGGGCGGGCGACGGATGTGCTTGATGGGCTGGCCGATGGGGTGCTGCTGGCAGACCTGGATGGGCGGGTGCTGTGGGCCAATGACCGGATGCTGCGATATGACACGGCGACGCAGGCGCGGATCGCGCGGGCGTGCCGCCAGGCGGTGCGGACGATGAGCGACCCGGTGGGGGATGGGGGTGGAAGTGGGGGTGGGGGTGTGGGTGGGGCGAGCGTGGCGGAGGATGATCGGCGGAGCCGGCGGATTGAGGTGCCAGGCGGGGATGAGAGCACGTTTTTGGAAGTGCTCGTGTCGCCGATCATGGATGACACGATGCAGGCGGGGGGCGGGCGGATTGTGCGGATGGTCGCGGCGGTGGTGAGCGATGTGTCGGTGATTCGGCGGCGGCGGTTGAAACTCGCGGCCATTGAGCGGGCGGGCAATGAACTGGTGCGGATTGATGCTGAGACGATCCGCACGCTGCACACCGGCGAGCGGCTTCGGGTGCTGGAGCAGCAGATCATCCGCTTTGCGCATGACCTGCTCAGCTTTGATCACTTCGCGATTCGGTTGATCGAGCCGCGGAGCAGCAAGCTGGAACTGGTGATGAGCCGGGGGCTGCCGACGGAGGCGATGGAGGTTGAACTGTTCGCCAAGCCGGAGGGGAACGGGATCAGCGGGTATGTGGCCAGCACGGGGCGGAGTTACTT
>JALOQT010000143.1 GCA_025453375.1 Phycisphaerales bacterium
TTCGCCCAGCAGCGGGATGTCACCCAGCCCGGGGATCTTCCGCTTGATGTCCGCATCTTCGCTGCGCAGGATGCCGCTGATCACCACCGTCTGCCCGTCACGCACGATCAGTTGCGTCGTCGTCTCGCGCCGGTCGACGATGAACCCGCCAAAGAGCGTCTGCTGCGGCTGGATGTTGGCCAGTTCCAGATTCACCTTCAGGTCCACATCACGCTCGGGCGTGATGCGAGGCCTCACGCGCAGCTGGATGCCCACGGCGCGATAGTCAAAGCTCTGCACCAAGTTGCCCGAGTTGTTCCGCTCACTGTTGGTGATGAACGGAATGTCCTGCCCGTCAAAGAAGCTCGCCTCCTGATTGTCCGCCGTGAAAATCCTCGGCTCGGAGAGAATCTTGACTGACTGCTTCTCATTGAGCGCCTGCAGCAAGGCGTTGACGTTCACGCCAACGTTCAGCACGCTGGTGTCAAACAGGTCCGGCAGCAGGTCGTTCTTCGTCCCGGTGATCAGGTTCGGGTTGTTGCCCGAGTTGACGATGCCGATGGCGTTGTCACTGCGCGTCGGCGTGATGGCGCTGTTGGCAAACCGCAGGCCCAGCGCCAGCGCGTCGTCCGTGCTGATCTCGGCAATCACCGCCGCGATGAGCACCTGCCGCCCGGGCTTGTCCAGCCGCGCGACCAGTTCGGCGATGCTCGCGCGATACTCCAGCGGCGCCAGCACCATCACGCTGTTCTGCTTGGCGATCGGCACGATGCGTGCCTTGGCCACCAGGTTGCTGGCGCCGAAGTTGTCCGTCGCCGGCCGTGCACGCTGCCACCAGAATGTCAGCGTGTCCGTCGGCGTCTCTCGCGCGAACGCATTGGTGTCAAACCCACCCTGATTTCCCGACGCAAATGGCGATACCTGGGCCGAGTCATTGCTCAGTTCGGTGTTGATCCGCCTGATCTGCGCCAGCGTGCCTTCCTGCGCCAGCAGTGCGTTGAGCTGCTCGGCCAGGTCTTCCGCCTGCACGTGCTTGAGCTCGATGATGTCCGGCAAGCCCGCGGTCATCGGCTTGTCAAGCTCGTCGATGATCCGCTCGATCACCGCCAGGTTGTCGCTGCTCTTGCCGACGACGATCAGACGCCCCGCCTCCGGCACCGCCTGAAACGTGAACTGCCCCGCCAGCCGCCCGACGGTCTGACGATTCCCCCCGCCACCCGTGCCCGAGCCGAAGAGGCCCTCGAGCACCGTGCGAATCTTGATCGGATCGGTGTACTTCAGGTCAAACACCCGCGGCGTCACCACCTCCTCAGCCAGCGGACGATCCCAGTGCTGCTCGATGTTGTCGCGAATCTGCCGAAGGATCGGCGCCTCAGCGACGACCGTCACCGCGTTCTGCTGCGGATTGGCCGTGACGCGGAGGATCGAACTGACCGGCGTCGCCTGCGCCCGCGCGCCGCTGCCGCCATCGGCATTGGCGTTGTTGCCGCCGCCACCACCACCGCCGCCACCACCTTGGCGCAGCTGCGCGAATCGCCCGCCCAGCCCGCCACCCTGGTTGCCCTGCTGATTGCCCCCGCCCAGATTGCCACCGCCGCCCGTGCGCCCACGCGTCGTCGTCACATCGCTGTACAGTTCGCGAATAAAATTCGCCACGCTCTCGGCGTCGGCAAACCGTAACTGAAACGTCTCGCTCCGCGGCAAGTCCGGCGGCTGCTTGTCCAGAGCGATGATCGTCCGCTCAATCCGCTGCAAGATCGCCACCGGCGCCGTCACGATCACCTGGCTGCTGTCCGCATCGGCGATGATCTTATTGTTGCTGTCCGGCAGGCTCGTCTTGACGATCTCCGCCACGTTCGGCGCACTGGCAAACTTCAGCGTGAAGACCTTCTGTACGATCGCGCCAAGGTCCGTCCGCTCCAGCACGCTCTCATTCGCCCCGACCACCGGGACCGGCTGGCGGTCAATATCCGCCTGGTCGCGCAGCAAAATGAAATCCGGATTCTCAATCACCGCCACCCCCGTCTGCTGCAGGGCGAAAAACAGCATGTCCAGCGCGACGCTCCGCGGAATCGGCTTGTCATTGACCACCGTGATCCGCCGGGCCAGAATCTCCTGCTGCGGGATGATGACCTTGCCCGTCGTCTCGGCGATAAACGGAATCACCTGCTCGACCGTCGCGCGCGGAAACGCCAGCACCGTCTCGCCACCCTCGATCACCCGCCGCCCCAGTGCATCGGTGCGCTCCGGCTCACGCGCTGCCGGCGCGGCAGGAGCCGCGGCCGGTGCAGCAGCGGGCACACTCGCCGGAACAACTGAAGGGGCCGCAGCAGGCTGCTCCGCCGCTGGCGCGGTCGTCGACGTGGGCGGCGGGGGGGGCGCATCCTGCCGCGCACGCGCCATCGCGCCGCTCAGCCCCGCGCTGGCCACCAACATCATGATCGTCCACTGCGTGCTTGTCATACGTCACCTGCGTTTTCGCTGGCCTCACCGAAACAGCGTGTCGCGCACGCGGCCGGCCTCATCAAACCGCACCGGCCGCCGCTCCAGCAGCGTCACGTCATACTCACCGCCGCTCCAGCCCAGCCGCACACTCCACGGCGCATCAAGGCTCAGCACCTTGATCCCATCGCGCTCCACCCCCACTGCGATCCGCTTGCCGTCAGCAAAGAACACCTGCCCACCCGCCACGCCCACCACCGCCGGTCCCGCATATCGCGGCGGGATCTTCGGCTTCTCCGGCTCCGGCGGCTTGGGCGGCGCAAACGGCGACCGCTCCACCAATCGCCCCCCCGCCGACGCCAACTGCTGCCCGAACGCCGACCGCCTCGCAAGCACATCCTTCTCGCTGATCGGCTCGACGACTTCCATCTTCGCCATCCGCATCGGCGCCGTCGCCCACCACGCCCACCACCCCAGCACGATCACCACAAACAGCGCCACCGCCAGCACCGCCAGCCCGATGGCCACCCGCGTGCCGCTCGCCGACCGATCTGCGCCCGTCGTCTCGCTCATGGCGCCTCCCCCGTCGCATTGCCCCCACCACCTCCACCACCACCCCGCGGAAGCACCCACGTCACCGGCAGCAGCGTCACGCTCAGCAGCCCAGGATCCTCACCCTTGGCCCCACCACTTCCACCCCCGCTGGCGACAATCTTCTGCACCCGCACCTGCGACACCGCGTGAATCTCCGGCGAGCCTTCCAGCGCCTTGAGCACCGCCGCCAGTTGCGTCGTATCGCACTCGATCGTGAACTCCACACCGACCTGCTCCAGCCGCGCGCCGTTCCACGTCGGCGCCGCGCTCGCTGCCGCGCCACCAGCCCCCGTCAGCCCCGCCATCGGCGAGCGTGGCCGCTCCGTCCGCCGCCTGATCACCACATTCTGCTCGCGGCTGATCCGATCGATCCGCCGATTCAGCGCCTCGGCCGCGTCGGCCGACGTCGGCATGTTGGGCAGCCCCAGCGCCGCCAGCCCGCGATCAATCACGCCGCCCGCCTGCGCACGCTCCTGCGCCAGCCGCTGCTGCGCCGTCAGAGCCGCCTCCAGCCGATCCGCCCGATCCCGCACCCGCGCGGCATACCCCAGCACCGGCTCGACAATCGCAAAGTACCCCACCAGCACCACCCCAAACCACACCAGCCACCGCATCGACCGCGGCAGCCGCGCAAACCACCCGCCCCCACCCGGCGCACCAGCGGCCGCGCCAGCCGCCACGCCCTCACCCGTGCTGATGATCTCACTGGCCATCAGTTGCCCCCTCCGCTCTGGCGAAGTTCATCGCGCCGGCGCTGCAGCAACTCCAGCTCGGTCGTCAGCCGGGCCCGCGTCGTCTCGTCAATCGTCTGATTCTGCGCCCAACCGCGCCGCCGCGCCCACGCGCTGGTCGCCTCGGCCATCGTCATCCGCGCGATCTGCGCCTCGGTGAGCGCCGGTGGCGGCTCAGCCCGCGAAGCCTCCGCACCCGCACCACCACCGCCCGTGCCAGTCGCGCCCACACTCGGCGCAGCCGCACCACTGCGCGACGCAGGCGTATTGGCACGCGGCGTCGCCAGCGCACCAGTCGCCCGCGTCGCCGCCGGCGCCACGGGCGCATCACCACTCGTCGCACTCGCCCCACTGCTCCCGCCCGCCCCACTCCGCGCCGCGCTCGGCCGCGCAGCCGCCCCCGCACCGCCCCCACCCCCACCCCCGCCGCTCACCTTCACCCCCGCCAGCGCATCATCCACACGCGCGCTGATCGAGAACCGCACGCTCACCCCATCACCCCCAGGTGACTGCTGCGGCACACTCACATCCTTCAAACTCCGATCCGCCGACAACGCCGCACGCCACTGGTTCACCGCCTCGGCATCGGGCGCGACGCCCGTCATCGTCAGCGGCCGCCCATGCTCCAGCTGCACACTGTCAATCAGCACGCCCTCGGGCATGACGGACGTCACCTGCGACAGCAACTGCGTCATCGGCCAGCGCCGCTCGCGCAGCAGCACCATCAACTGCTGCTGATCCACCGCCTTGGCAAACGCCGCCGCATCCGCCGCACTTTCCCCGGCCCGCTTCTCCAGCGCCCACAGCCGCACATGCTGCGCCCCAACCCACCCACCCAGCAGC
>JALOQT010000144.1 GCA_025453375.1 Phycisphaerales bacterium
CTTCGTCCAGTGCGTCTTCGAGCTCCTTCTGGAGGAGCGGAGACAGGCGGACGCTGCCTTCTTGGCGGGCGACGAAGACGCCAACCTCCGCACCCTCTGCCCCCACACCCTCGGACGGCCCCACCGTGCAGGTCGATCTCCGCGTGATCGACCAGCCCGCCTTCGGCGCCGCCCTGGCCTATTTCACAGGCAGCAAGGAGCACAACGTCCAGATGCGTCAGCGTGCTCTGGCCCGTGGCCTCACGCTCAACGAATACGGCTTGTTTCCCGAAACCGCCGATGGCTCGGCGCCGCACACTGCCGGCCTCAAGCCCGTCGCCAGCGCCAGCGAGCAGGACATCTACGCCGCCCTGGGCCTGCCCTATGTGCCCCCCGAAATGCGCGAGGGCCAGAGCGAACTGACGCTGACCGCCACGCCGCGCCTCGTCGAACTGCCCGACATCCGCGCCGAATTGCACGCCCACACCACCGCCAGCGATGGTGTGCTCTCGATCATCCAGCTCGCCACCGAGGCCCAGCGTCGCGGCATGCACACGCTGGCGATCACCGATCACAGCCAGTCCAGCGCCTTGGCCGGCGGCCTCAAGCCCGCCGCCCTCCGCGCGCACATCAAGGCCATTCGCGAAGCCCAGCAGCACATGCCAGGCATCACGCTCCTGGCCGGCAGCGAGGTGGACATCCTGGCCGATGGCACGCTGGACTATGACGATGACCTGCTGGCCGAGCTGGACATCGTCGTCGCCAGCCCGCACGCAGCGCTGACGCAAGACAGCCCCGCCGCCACCGCGCGGCTCATCAAGGCCGTCAGCCACCCGCTCGTGCACATCCTCGGCCACCCCACCGGCCGCCTCGTGCTCAAGCGTCGCGGCCTCGAGCCGGAAATGGCCGAAGTCATCGCCGCCGCCAAGGCCCACGACACCGCCCTGGAGATCAACGCCCATTGGATGCGCCTGGACCTGCGCGACATGCACGTCCGCGCCGCGGTGCAGGCCGGCTGTCACATCGCCATCAACTGCGACGTGCACCACCCAGATGACTACGACAACCTCCGCTTCGGCATCACCACCGCCCGCCGCGGCGGCCTGCCCCCGGCCCAATGCCTCAACACCTGGCCCGCCCCCACCCTGCACGCCTGGCTGAAGCGCAAGCGGCCGTGAAGGCCTGTTCACCACAGAGGCCCAGAGGCTCGGAGAAGGCAACGCAGGAGAAGAGACTGGTGGAGAAGCCAGCGCGGTTCAACTGCAGCCTGCCTCGAATCGAGGCCACACCCCCACGCGCCACGCAGCAACTCGCTCAAGGCCGACCGACATCACACACCCGTCCACACGCCTCCCCACCAAATTTCCCTCCTCCGAATTCCCCCTGCCTCTGTGGCTCGGTGGTGAATGTCTTTGCATTCCTCGTAGACGTTGAACGCCTGTGCAGCCAGTCGCAAGCGCCCAATAACCAGATCGTTCAAATCGTTTATGTCGTCCTCACAAACACTTGGCAAACGGGGCAGTTTGCATGGTGGGTTTTCCCGCGCACACTTAGGCGTCTGCCGCAGTTGTGGATACATTGGTCCGCAAGTGCGATCGATCCTGCCAACCCCTTGCCATATGTCCAACCACCACAGCCCATTTCGTCTTCTCGCTCTCGCCGTCGCGGCTGGTGCGATGCTCCCGTCCGTCGCCCGCGCGACGGATGTCGTCAGCCAGTGGAACGATCTGTACCTTGACGCGATCCGTCAGAACGGCGGCGGGCCGCTTGGTGCCGCACGCTCCGGCGCGATCATCCACGGGGCGATCTACGACGCGGTCAACTCCATCGCCGGCACGCACACCTCGCTGATCGCCAAGGCCGCCGTCACCGCGCCAGCCAGTGAGTCCGCCGCCGTCGCCGCCGCCGGTCGTGCGACGATGTCCGCCCTCTACGGCCACCTGCCCGGCATGCAGGCCCGCATCGATGGCCTCTACACCAGCCAGCTCAACAGCCTCCCCACCGGCGAGCGCCGCACCGCCGGCGTCCAGGTCGGCCAATGGGTCGCCACCACCGTGCTGGCCAATCGCGCCAATGACGGCTTTGGCAACAACGCCCCTTACACCCCGGGCACCAACATGGGCAGTTGGCAGGGCAACTACAACCCCGGCGGCAACGCCGTCGGCCCCAACTGGGGCAACGTCCGCCCCTTCGCGATGACCACTGGCAACCAGTTCCGCCCCGATGGCCCACCGGCGCTGAACAGCGCCGAATACGCCGCGGCGTTCAACGAAGTGAAATCCCTCGGCGCCGCCAACAGCACCACCCGCACCGCGCATCAGACCAAAGCCGCGTGGTTCTGGGGCAATGACCGCGACGGCACCTACAAGCCACCCGGCCAGCTCAATGTCATGAGCCGCGCCGTGGCCGAAAGCCAGTTCGCCGGCCTGAGCCAAGATCAGAAGGTCCGCGAGATGGCCCGCCTGATGGCCATGACCAACGTTGCGCTCAATGACGCCGTCATCGCCGCGTGGGACGCGAAGTACAACACCGACATGGACCTCTGGCGCCCGATCGAAGGCGTCCGCAATGGCGACCTCGATGGCAACGCCGCCACGCAGGGCGACGCCAACTGGACGCCCCTGAGCTACGCCGGCAACGGCGGCGGTCCCTACACACCCATGTTCCCCGCCTACACCTCCGGCCACGCCACGATGGCCGGCGCACACGCCGCGATCCTGCAGGCCTTCTTCGGGACCGACGACATCGCCTTCACTCTCAGCACCGACGACCAGGACGCCGTCAACGCCGACGGCTCGCCAGTGGTCTTCCACTTCCAGTCCATCAGCGAAGCAGCGATGGAAAACGCCCTCAGCCGCATCTGGCTCGGTGTGCACTGGCGCTTCGACTCGATCGACGGCCTGAACACCGGCGATCAAGTTGGCGACCTCGTCGCGGCCCAACTCTTCCGCCAGATCCCCGCGCCCGGCGCGGCGGCACTGCTCGGCCTGAGCACCATCCTCGTCGCCCGCCGTCGTCGCAGCGCCTGAACGAATCGGCCAAGCACTACAGCGTCCAGATCGCCATCGCCAAACCGCGCGCGTCCACCGCGCCGTCGCCCCACACCCGCGCCGGATCACGCCCGCCCGCTTGCACACCCGCACGCGCCAGCGCCACCAGTGCGCTCGCGATCGCATCCAGCGCGTCATCCGGCGCAGCAACCACCGACCGCGTGGACATCCCCACCGCCTGCGCCATCAGGTCCGCCGCGCGAGTCACGCCCGCCTGACGCAGCAGCCCCACGCGCGCCGTTCGCCCCTCAGTCGTGCGCTTCCTGCCCAACGCCGCAGCGCCATGACGCTTCGCCAGCGCCGCCAGTGTCGTCTCCGGATGCGTCTCAAACACGCGCGCCTGCAGTGGTGGCGTCATCACCTCATCAGCCTCGCGGATCTTCGCGAAGATGTTAAACACCTGCACGCTCACGCCCGGCCCCCCCGCCGCGCGGCTCAGGTGTGTCGCCTCCGCCTGCGACCGCGCCCCCACCGCCCCGCGCGCCGGCGCCGCAAACACGCTCGACCCCGACCCACCCAGCCGCACAAGCTCCGCCCGCACCAATCGATCACACGCCCGCGCACCAACGGCCGCCAGCCCGATCGGCACATCCACCGCCACCATCGCCCCGGGCCCGCAGCGCGCGAGCACCTCGCCAAGCCGCGCCATCACCACCATCTCCACCCGCGCCCACGCCGCCACGCCCGCCTCCACCGGCACCACACACGCGCACCACCCGCCCCGGCATCCATCGATGCCGACGCACAGGTCTCGATTTGCTTTCAACGAAGTTGGCACTTACTTCGCCGGTGCCGATCGGCCTTCGGAGCTGCGCGCGATCAGCCGAGCATGCAGCCAGTCACCTTCCGGCACAGCGGAAGTCTTCAGCCACCGCAACCCGAGCGACTGCATCGATGAATCGCGACTCGGCTGCGCCGCCACCGTCAGAGCCAGAGCCCGACTGATGATCGTCCTTTCAGCCTCCGGCCATCGAGCAGCATACTGCAGGGCTTCATCGCCGAGGCGTTCGGCCGTAACCAGGTCTCTGCGGCTGATGCTGGCGGCCACGCCGCGAAGTGACTCATGCAACACCGCCGCCCGCAGAAACATCAAATGGCGTTCAGACTTCGGGTCAGCCACTCGCTCAAGCTTCTCGCGCTGCTCCAGGCTTCGGCGCAGTTCCGCCAGGAATCTCGAGTCTGGCGGGCGCAGCGCCTCGCCGGCCGCCAGGCCGACAAGCACGTCTCGCTCCAGTGCTAGACGCGTCCCGGCAAACACTTGCTCATCGATATCGACGGCCATCTGCAGTGCCGAAGTGAATCCGGACACCACGCCCCGCGACTGGTTGAAGTTCGCCTCGAGTACGCGCGAACTGAGCCGAGCTTCGGGCGACTCATCGTCAGTCGCCAGGTAGGTATCGGCCATCTCGCTCAAGCGCTGTTCAGCCAACTGAGTCTTGCGAGAAATCGCTACGAACTCCGGAATCAGTACGCCCTCCCGGATGAACGCCATCGCCGGTTCACGCGCCGGTCCGCGATCCCAGAGCCACGTCAGCAGCGCGACGCTGGTGCCGG
>JALOQT010000145.1 GCA_025453375.1 Phycisphaerales bacterium
GATGCCGACAAGGCCTATGAAGTCATCAACGGCATGCACACGCTGGAAACGCGCATGCTCGCCAAGACGATTAACACGCTGACGATGGCCGAGGTCCTCGGCCAGCACCCGCAGATCAACGTCAACTGCAACGCCGTGCCCGGCCACTTCAATGGCAAGGTCCGCGAGAAGGTCCTGCACCTGGGCCTGCCGGCGCCGCTGTTCACCATCGACTTTGAGGGCAAGAGCGCTGGCAAGGGTTCCAGCAAACCGCCGTTTGATCGCACGATCTTCAAGCGCTTCTTTGACTGCCTCGACCCGGTCTTTGGCCACCAGGTCAGCCTCGGGCAGACCAACACGGTCTGTCTCTGCCCGGCGATCACCAGCCATAGCGAGATGAGCGACCAGGCCCTGCGCGACGCGGGCATCCAGCCGACGACGATCCGCATCGCCGTGGGCCTGGAAGACCCGCGCTCGCTGGTGGCGCACCTGATCAAGGCTTCGAAACTCGCGCTGGACCCCGTCGCCCCGGGCTTCAGCAGCAAGTTCCCCAACGCTGCCAAGATCGATGCGATCTACCGCAAGCACTACACCGAGGTCCACGCCCGCTACGTCAAGAGCCTGCCGAGCACGGCGGACCTGCTGCAGTAGTGTCCGGGTGCCCCCTTTCTCCGAGAGGGGAAGGTACCTCCAAGCAGATGCCGGTCCGCGATGGGGATGGGGAATACGTCGATGACCCACCCGCAGCAGCCAACTCGCTTGCCTGATGACGCGCTCGCCGCGCCGCGCCAGGGTGATGGCCACCTTGGCAAATCGCTGCAGGGCAGCCTGCCCTGTGTGGTGTGTAGCTATGACCTGCGCGGCGTGACGATCCGCGGCGTCTGCCCCGAGTGCGGCACCGCCGTCCGCGCGACGATCCTCGCCCGAGTCGATCCGCACGCCGCCGAACTGCAACCCATCAGCCCCGGCCGCGCCCGCATCGTCAGCACGGGCCTGGTCCTCTGGGTCGCAGCGATGACGCTGGCGGTGCTCGTCTGCTGGATCAGCGCCGTCGGCCAGGGGATCGACATCTGGGCCGAGCCGGGCGCGATGGCCGGGGCCGCGCTGCAGCGCCGCGCGGGGATCATCGCGGCGGTGCTCATCTGGCTCGCCGGCCTCGGCGCGATCCTGATCTGTCGCCCGCATCGGGGCGTGCCCGCGTGGATGACCGCCTGCGTGCTGGTCGGCGCGATGCTGCACGTGCCCCTGGGCCTGCTGGCCGAACATCTTGGCGATGTCGCCGCCCGCGCCACCGGCGGCTTGTGGGTCGAGACGTATTGGGAGCCGTGGCCCGATCGCACCTATGCCCGCTGGGCCGCGCTGCTGCTGGCCCTGGGCATCATCGCGCTGATCCGCCCGATGGCCCGCCTGCTCGTCGCCCGCAGCGTCACCATCCGCACCGGCCGAGTGGATCGTCAGACGATGGTCGCCATGGCCGCGGCAATCGCCGTGATGTTCCTGGGTGATGGCCTCGGCCTGGCCGCGGTCAGCAGTGGCAGCGGCCTGGGCATCCTCGGCTTGCTGGGTGCGACGCTGGTGCTGCTCGGGGCCGTGCTGCTGACTGTTGGCCTCTTCAGCGGGCTGATCGATGTCATCCGCATCGCCCGCGCGATCATGCGCCCGGGGCCGACGCTGGCGCAGCTCGTCGGCGTCAGCAGCGAGGCCGTCCCCCAGCCTGTTGCGTCACCCTCCTCCCCTCCGCAGGCGACGCCATGACCGACGACGCGCCCTCGCCTGACGCCTCGCCCGATCTGCCGCCAGCCCTGCGCGCCCGCTTTGATCGCCTGCTCGCCAGCGTGCTGCGCGACCTGCCCCCGCAGGCCCGCGAGGCGCTGCAGGTCATCCCCGTCATCGTCGAGGACGAACTCTCCGAAACCATGCGGGCCGACCTGCTGCGCGAAGGTGTGCTGGAGGACCTAGACGACGAAATCCTCGGCCTGCACACCGGCCGAATGATCACCGAAGGCCCCGCCGAAAGCCTCGAACTGCCGACGCAGATTCACCTCTTCCGCGGCCCGATCATCGACGCCGCGGCCGACACGCACGACACCGACAACCCCAGTGATGACGCCATCGCCGAGGAAATCCGCATCACCCTGCTGCACGAACTGGGCCACCACTTCGGCCTGGACGAGGATGACCTCGACCGCCTGGGCTTCGGCTGAGCGGCCACGCCCTACTGCTTCAACACCGCCCGCACGCGGTTGAGCAGGTCCACCTTGTTGACGGGCTTGGTCAGGTAGTCGGTGATGCCCAGGTCCTCCGCCCGCTGCATGTCCGACACTTCGCCCAGCGCCGTGACCATGATGATCGGAATCTCCCGCGTCGCCGCGCTGGCTCGCAGCTTCTGCGCCACCTGGAAGCCCGACATCTTGGGCATCATCACATCCAGCAGGATCAGGTCCGGCGCCTGGCTCTCGATCTGCTTCAGTGCCGCCAGCCCGTCGCTGGCCGACGTCACCGTCGCCCGCACCTCTTCGAGATACGCCTCGAGCAGTTCGACATTCTGCTCATGATCATCGACGATCAGGATTCGCGGCAGCGTCGACGCATTCTGTGAGTGATTCAGCACCATGGCCCATTGTACGGGTTCTGGCCAGCCACGCAACGCACCGCCTCGCACCAGGTCTCTCCCCCGGCACGCCCCCGCCTCTCCCTCGTTATCAGGACACTTCCCACCCCCGAAGCATCCGCCCTGGCCACCCCTGCGAAAGTTTGCAGGACCGGACCACCACCGACCGACCTTCTGCACATCCATGATGCACGCACGGCTCAATCTGGCGACGATCGCGATCGGTGTCTTCTGCAGCGCCGCCGTCGCGCTGGGCCAGGGTCTTGAGCAGCAGATCCGCGGCCTCGTCGGCGCCGCCAAACTGACTGACGCCCAGGTCGGCATCGCCGTCATTGATTGCGACACGGGCGACCCGCTGGTCACCATCGAGTCCAACCGCTCGATGATCCCCGCCAGCAACCTCAAACTGGTCACCAGCGGCGTCGCGCTGTCCGTCCTCGGGCCGGAGTTTGAGTTCCGCACGCGGTTCTTCGTCGATGGTTCGCGCCTCGTGATCAAGGGCGATGGCGACCCTGCCCTGGGCGATCCCAAGCTCCTGGCCGAACGTGGGTGGGATGTGCCCCAGTTCATTGATCTGATCGTCCAGGCCGCGCAGAAGGCCAGCGTCCGCGGCATCACCGAAGTCATCGTTGATGACCGCATCTTTGACCGCGAAAGTGTCCACACCGCCTGGCCGGCCAACCAGCTCAACCTCTGGTACTGTGCCCCGGTCTCCGGCATCAACTTCCACACCAATGTGCTGGAGATCTACGCGCGCGCTGGCGATCGCATCGGCGGCCCGCCTCTGGTCTCCACTCAGCCCGCCGCGACGTGGATTCAGGTCGACACCTCCGCCGCCCGCACCGCCCAGCAGGGCGCCTCGACCCTCGGCGCCCAGCAGACGCCCGGCGAACTGGCGATGAACTGGCGCCTCAGCGGCACCTATCGCGTGACCGATCGCTCCGCCCAGCGCGAGCCCATCGAAGTCACCGTCCGCGAACCGGGCCTGATGTTCGGCCGCCTGCTGGCCGACGCCATCACCCGCGCCGGCATGGCCGACGCTGGCGTCATCACCCGCCTGGCCAACGGCGGCGAAGAATTCAGCAAGCAGCAGGAGTTCGCCGTCGTCAGCACGCCCATCAGCGCCGTGCTCAACCGCTGCAACGTCAACTCGCAGAACCTCTACGCCGAGGCGCTGCTCAAGCGCGTCGCCCACGAAATCACCGGCCAGCCCGGCTCGTGGACCAACGGCGCCACAGTCGTCCGCAGCAAGCTTCAGCAGGTGCTTGGTAGCGACGCGAGCGATGTCCGCATCAGCGATGGCTCGGGCCTCAGCCGTGAAAATCGCATCGCCCCGATCACCCTCGCCCGCTGGCTGGCGGCGATGCAGCGTGATGCAGGCCTCGGCGTGCCCTTTTACGACAGCATGGCGGGCGTCACCGAAGGCCGCCTCCAGGCCCGCTTCCGCGACCGGCGCATCACCAACGACGTCCGCGCCAAGACCGGCTTCATTCGCAACGTCTGGTGCCTCAGCGGCTACATCCGCCAGCAAGGCCCGGGCGTCAACGGCGCCGGCGGCCGCACGATCGCTTTCGTCATCATGGTCAATGACTTCAAGGGTGGGGCTGACAAGCCGCGTGACCTGCAGGAAGATGTCGTCGAAGCGCTCGATCGCTGGCTGACCCGCCAGGCCCCCAAGCCCCAGCCCGCCCTCGGCGGCTGAGCGAGCGCGGCATCACCCCCCAAGCACACCGGCCACCACCGCCCCGAGCATCGCGCGCCGCACCAGCGCCAACTCAACCTCCCGCCGCAGCGCGATCCGCAGGCTCGTCGCCGGATACGCCAGCGCGCTCGGCATCGCCTCGGGCAGGATGTTCACGTTCACCCCCACGCCCACCAGCACCCACGGGTCGATCACTTCCGTCAGCAGGCCGCACACCTTCGCCCCGCCCCAATCCTGCGGGTCATCCACGCATGGGCCTTCCAGCAGCAGGTCAT
>JALOQT010000146.1 GCA_025453375.1 Phycisphaerales bacterium
GCTATGAGCACGCCCGCCGCGCCCGACCCCGCGATTGTCGCCATCAAGCAAGCCATGCAGCAGGGCAACGTCCCGCAGGCGATGGCGTTGCTGCAGCCGCTCGTCGCGCGCCGGCCGGTGCACGCCGAGGCGCAGATGGTCATGAGCATGATCATGCTGATGACCAAAGGCCCGGCGGCGGCAGAGCCATTTGCCCGCGCGGCGCACGAGGCCGAGCCGGGCAAGTATGACTACGCGGTGCAGGTCTACACGTGCGCGAGCCTGCAGGGGCGGGCGGCGGAGGCTGTCGCGGGGTTGGAGCCGCTGGCGTATGCCAATCCAAGCGATCCGCGCGCGTGGGTGCTGCTGCTGACGAGCTTGCTGGCGCTGGATCGTGCGGCGGACGCGGTGCGGCATGGGCGCGCAGGCGTCGCGGCCAACCCGGCCAGCGCGGAGATTGCCAACAACCTGGCCACCGCGCTGCTGCGCATCGGCGAGGGGGAAGAGTCGTTGCGGATACTGCGCCGGGTGGTGGCGACGCAGCCGCGCCTTGGGCGGGCGTGGATCGCGCTGGCCAGCGGGATGAACTATTCGCCGGAGGTGACGGCGGATGAAATTCTTGCGGCGCATCAGCATGCGTCGCTGGCGATTCTGGCGCAGGCGGGGCCGACGGCCAAGCCCTCGCCGCGCGTGCGGCCGGCGCGGCCGGAGCCAGCGCGCATGCTGCGCGTAGGCGTGCTGTCGCCGGACGTGCGCGAGCACTCCGTCGGGCAGTTTGTGCGACCGCTGATCGATGGCTCACTGGCCCGACATGGGCTGGAGGTGACTGTGCTCGACAGCGGCATCGTGCGCGATGCGCGTAACGAGGCGATGCGAGCGACCGCCGCGGCGGGCGGGGTAATGTGGCGCGATCTTGGTAACGCGGCCAAGCCGGATCAGACCGATGCCGCGATCCGGGCGGAGAACCTCGATGTCGTGATCGAACTGTCGGGCCTGACGACGGGCCAGCGGCTGGCGGGCCTGGCCCGGCGGCCTGCGCCGGTGCAGATGACCTACCTCGGCTATCCGGCGACGACCGGCTGCCCGTGGATGGACTTCCGCATCGTCGATGTGATGACCGATCCACTGCCCGGCGCCGGTGACGGGCCGACATGCGTCGAGACACTGCTGCGCATGGATGAGCCGTTTGTCTGCTACACGCCGCCGGAAACGCGACCGGACGCGGCGGCGCGCAGCGCTGCCCGGGCCGAGGGCGTGATCACCTTCGGGTGCTTCGGTTCGCTGATGAAGTACTCCCAGACGCTGCTGGCGCTGTGGGCGGAGGTGCTGCGAGCGGTGCCGCGGTCACGGCTGCTGCTCAAGAGCGGCGGGTTTGAGGATCAGGGCGTGTGCACGCGGATGACTGAGCGGCTGGTGGGGCTGGGCATTGATGCGTCGCGGATCGAACTCGTCGGGCGCATCAGTGGTGCGTCGAGCCATTTGGCGATGTATCAGCGGGTGGATATCGCGCTGGATACCTATCCATACCACGGCACGACGACGACGTGCGAGGCCCTGGCGATGGGCGTGCCGACGGTGACGCTCGCGGGCAGGACGCACGCGGCCCGCGTCGGCGTCTCGCTGCTGAGTGCCGGGCCGATTGGCGACGTTCAGCGCGGCTTGATCGCCAGCGATGAAGCGGGCTTTGTGCGGGCAGCAGTTGAGTTGGCCAATGACTCGCGACGGCTGGCGGATCTGCATGGCTCGCTGCGAGCGCGGATGGAGGCGTCGGCGTTGTGCGATGCGGCGGGGTTTGCCGGGCGATTTGCCGCGGCGGTAAGACAGGGCTGGACGGCGGCGTGCGCGTGGTGAGGGCGGCTGGCGCTACGATCGTTCGTGCTTACCGCGCTGCTGGCAGACCCGCTGATTCATCGGCTGGCCCGAGAGGCATTGCGCGCTGCGCGATTGACGCTGCGTGGCCACGCGGGGGCGAGTACGACGCATCTTGCTGCGGCGCTGCATCGGCGGACGGAGCGGCCGCTGCTGCTGGTCGTGGCGCATGTGGATGATGCCGACAGCGCGGTGGAAGAACTGACGGCGATGGGCGTGCATGCGCTGGCGTTTCCCGCGCTGGAGACGCTACCCGGCGAAAGCGGCATCGCGCTGGATGCGCTGGCCGAGCGGTTGACCGTCGTGCGGGCGCTGGCCAGCGGCGCGGCGGAGCATGCGGCATTTGGCGGCGTGATCGTCGCGCCCATCGCGGCGCTGATGCAGGCCGTCCCGGCGATGGCGAGCCTCGCCGGCGTGCTGCGAACGGTGCGCGTGGGCGAGTCGATTGCAGGCGGGCCGACGCGGCTGAGCCGCTGGCTCGATGGTGCGGGCTATGAGCGCGTCACGACGATTGAGGAGCCGGGGCAGTTTGCGATTCGCGGCGGAATTGTCGACATTTTCCCGCCGGGCGATCCGGGCATCAGCAGCAGCGACAAGCACGAAAGCCTCGGCGGCGTGCCTGTGCGGCTGGACTTCTTCGGCGACGAGGTCGAGAAACTGCACGAAGTCGATCTGGCCAGCATGGGCCTGGATCGTGCGATCAAGTCGGTGCAGCTGGTGTGCGCCAAGGCTGAGCTGATCCAGAGCGATCGCAACACAGTGCAGCTGGCCAGTTTGCTGCCGACGGGCACGCTGTGCGTGCTGGCCGAGCTCATGGAGATCACCGAGCAGGGTCGGGGGTATTTCGAGCGCGTGCTCAACAGCGCGGGCATCTTCGGCCCGCCGGCGGTGATGTCCGAGATCGGGCGGCGGTGCAGTTGCACGATCGAAGTCGGCACGGTGGGCGTCGCGGGGGCGCATGTCGTTGAGCTGCCCGTGCGTGCGGCGCCGAGCCTGTCGAGCGATGTCGGCCAGGCGATCGGCGAACTTGCGCGGCTGGCGACTGACCCGCTGGACGCGACGGAGATCGAGATCGTCTGCGCCAGCGAGGCCGAGCGTGCACGCCTGCTGGAACTGCTGACGCTGCACACCGCGGCGATCCCGCACGCACAGGGCAAGATTCGCACAGACGTACGCTACGTCCATCAAGGCTTCATCTGGGACGCGCGGCTGCACGAGGGTGCGCCGGAGGATGCACGGGCGCGACTGCTGCTGCCCTATGCCGAGCTGCTGCATCGCTTCAGCGCCCGGCGCGGCCGGGGGCGTGGGGGCGGTGGTCGCGGGGGGGGCGGCCAAGCGCCGGTCAAACTGCGCGCCGGCCGCGCGATGGACACGTTCTTGGAGCTGCAAGTCGGCGACTATGTCGTGCATCAGGAGCACGGCATTGCCAGGTTCGTCGGCCTGGTGTGGCTCAAGCCGCGCGATGTCAAACGGTCGATCGACGAGCGACTGACGGGCTTGACAGCGACGGCCAGCAGTGATGAAGAGCCGCTGGAGCATCTGGTTCTGGAGTTTGACGGCGGGGCGAAGCTGTATGTGCCGGCGACGAAAGTCGATCTGGTCAACAAATACGTCGGCGGCTTTCGCGGCAAGCCCCCGCTGAGCACGCTGGGCGGCGAACGCTGGAAGAACCAGAAGCAGCGCACGAGCGAAGCGGTGCGCGATCTGGCAGCGGAGATGCTGCGCGTTCGCGCGGCGCGTGAACAGCTGCCGGGCATTCGATATCCGGGCGATACGGATTGGCAGAAGCGATTTGAAGATGAGTTCCCGCATCAGGAGACGGATGATCAGATCGCGGCGCTGAGCGAAATCAAGAAGGACATGAGCAGCCCGCGCCCGATGGATCGCCTGCTGTGCGGCGATGTCGGCTTCGGCAAGACGGAAATGGCGGTGCGGGCGGCGTTCAAGGCGGCGGAGTTCGGCAAGCAAGTCGCGGTGCTGGTGCCGACGACCGTGCTGGCCGAGCAGCACGAGCGGACATTCAAGGGCCGATTCGCCGACTACCCATTCCGCGTCGAGAGCATCTCGCGCTTCAAGAGCGGCAGCGAGGAGAAGCGCATCCTCGAGGAACTGGCCCAGGGCCGCGTGGACATCATCATCGGCACGCACCGCATCCTCAGCAAGGACGTGCGCTTTGCCGACCTGGGCCTGGTGGTGATCGACGAGGAGCAACGCTTCGGCGTCGAACACAAGGAGCGTTTGCTGAGCCTGCGGATGACTGCGGACATCCTGACACTCAGCGCCACGCCCATCCCGCGCACGCTGCACATGAGCATGCTGGGCCTGCGCGACATCAGCAGCCTGACGACCGCACCGCTGGATCGGCGCGCTGTTGTCACGGAAGTCATCCCCAAGAACCCTGCACGCCTCAAGCAGGTCATCGACCGCGAACTGGCCCGCGAGGGGCAGGTGTTCTACGTCCACAACCGCGTGCATGACATTCAAAGCGTGGCAGATGATGTGCAGCGCCTCGCGCCAAACGCACGAATCGTCATCGGCCACGGGCAGATGAGCGATGGCGAACTGGAGAGAGTGATCCTCACGTTCGTCCGCGGGCAGGCGGACATTCTCGTCAGCACCACGATCATCGAAAGCGGCATCGACATCGCCCGCGCCAACACGATGATCATCGAGGATGCGGACCGATTTGGTCTGGCCGAACTGCATCAGCTGCGC
>JALOQT010000002.1 GCA_025453375.1 Phycisphaerales bacterium
GCGGCGGGCGCTGGAGGATGCCAAGATGCCGGCATCCAGCCTGGATTGCATCATCTGCGGGACGATCACGCAGGACATGAAGTGCCCGGCGACGGCGTGCATGGTCGGGGCGAGGCTTGGGTCCGGGCATGCGCAGGGGTGGGATCTGGCCGCGGCGTGCTGCGGGTTTGTGTATTCGATCAATGTGGCGCATGATCTGATCCGGATGGGGACGCACAAGACCATCGGGGTGATCGGGGCGGACTGCATCAGCGCGATTGCCGACTACACCAATCGCAACGTGGCGATCCTGTTTGGCGATGGGGCGGGGGCGGCGGTCCTTCAGGCGACGAGCGACACCAGCAAGGGGATCATCGCGCAGGTGAACAAGGCCGACGGCACCGGCTGGCCGGACCTTTTTGTGCCGGGGTGGGATGCGCATATTCCCACGACGGCGGACCGGAGCACGGTGGTGCCTGGGTGTTTGCACATGAACGGCAAAGAGGTGTTCAAGTTTGCCGTCGGGACGTTTCAGGAACTGATCGCCGAGACGCTGGAGAAAGGTGGCGTGGGCGTGGCGGATGTGGACATGTTTGTGTGTCACCAGTCCAACGCGCGGATCATCGCGGCAGCGGTGGAGAAGTTCGGCATCCCGCAGGACAAGGTGTATGTGAACATTGACCGGTTCGGCAACACGTCGGGCGGGTCGGTGCCGATTTGTCTTGATGAACTGGTCAAGGCTGGCCGGGTCAAGCCCGGGATGGTGGTGATGTTTGTCGCGTTTGGCGCGGGGCTGACGTGGTCGAGCAGTTTGTGGCAGATGTGAGGGGCTGGGAAGGCATCAGGCATCGGGCATTGGGCATCAGCAGAGGGCGAGCGTGCAAGCGTCCGTGGGCGCTTGGACATGCTCAGCGGCGGCGCTGGTGGGCATGCATCCAAATGCCGAGGATGACAAACAGCACACCGGGGGTGGCGAGGATCGCGATGTATGGGCTGGTGGGCACGTGGCCATTGGCGATGAGGACCGCGACATAGAAGCCGAGGATGCTGATGACGGCGATGAGCCCGCCGACGAGCTCTCGCCACCAGGCCAGCACCAAGCCCAGCAGCAGGCCGATCGGGAAGAACGCCAGCAAGACCCAGTCCTTGGCCGTCGGCGTGCCGTGCTCGCCAAAGGCGAAGATGGCGATGGTCAGGATTGTCAGGAGGCTGAGCACACGGGCAGCCCAACGCAGGACCACGACGCCGCGGGGAAAAGGCGTGCGAGGTTGTGCGGATCGCGGGTCGGGGAGAGATGCTTCAAGATTCATACTGGGCGGCTCCAGACTTGTGCATCACTTGGCCCTACAGCCGCGCGGACGGCGGGTTGCACCGGGCCGGGGTGTGCAGCGCCAGATTGGTTCTCGACAGAAGCGATCCCGGCTGGGCTCGTTGACGTACGATCGATCGTGATTGCACTGACACGCACGGTTCGGTTCGCGGCGACGCATGGGGATGATGCGTCGGGGGGTGTCGCGGGCGCGGCGAACAATGGGTTTGCGGGTGTGCCGCGGATGGTGGGGCTTGGGGCGCACTATGAGCTGGAGATCACGGCGGTGGGGCGGCCTGATCCGCAGACGGGGTACTTTCTGGACATCAAGGTGCTGGATCGTGCGGCACGGGGGACGATCATTCCGCACATCGTCCGGGCGTTTCGCGCGCGGCCAATGACTGATCCGGCGGCGCTGCTGCATGAGCCTGGCGCGTGCGACGCCTTGGCGGCGGCGCTGGCGCCGGACTTGGCGGCGCGGAGCGGGCGGGTGACGCGGGTGCGGTGGAAACTCTCGCCATTTTTCAGCGTGGAGGCTCAGATGAATGAGGCAGGGACGGCGGCGCTGCGCGGCTCGACGATGATTCGCCAGCGGTTTGAGATTGCCGCGGCACACAGGCTGCATGTGCCGGGCTTGAGTGACGCGGCGAATCGCGCGACGTTTGGCAAGTGCAACAACCCCAGCGGGCACGGGCATAACTATGTCATCGAGCCGGCGGTGGTGGTGGATGGCGGCGGAGCGGACCAGTCGATGAGCCTGGCGAGGCTCGAGGCGATCGTGCACGAGCACATCATCGAGCCGTTTGACCACACGCATCTGAATGTCGATCGGCCGGAGTTTGACTTCACACGCGGCGGCGTGAACCCGAGTGTTGAGCACATCGCCGAGGTGTTTTATCGCCGATTGACCGGGCCGGTGGCTGCCGCGGGCGGGCGTTTGGCGCACGTGACGGTGTGGGAGACGGAGAAGACGAGTGCGACGTTTGGGGAGTGAGTGGCAGGCGTCAGGCGTCAGAAAGATGCACCCTCATCCGCCTTCGGCCCGCTGCCCCCCCAACGCGGGCCTTGGCACCTTCTCCCGCGGGGCGGGAGAAGGAGGTGTGCGTTTGGATGTTTTGAATTCGTCGCTCGCCTTGCGGCTTGCGTCCTTCCCCCGCCCTGCGGGGGAAGGACAGCGTTGCTCCAAGCGCAGCGCCGGTGCGACGCAGGATGAGGGTGCGTGCGGTTGTGCGAGGATGAACTTCACAGCCGCGCCGCGTGCCAATTGCCAAATCCCAATTGCCCACTTCCGAAGCCCGATGCCTGATGGCTGATGCCTTCTTCTCCCTCTCAGCCACTACCGCCGAAGGTGAAGGTCCAGTTTGGAAGCGTTGGGCGGGCTGAGGGGCTGGCGCGGCCGCCGGCGGCGGCCCAGGCGGTCCATGCGGCGGATTGGCTGCCGCTGCGGCAGAGGGTGATGAACTCCTGCAAGATGCGCCGGTTGGCGCCGCTGAAGAACTCGAAGGCATTGACCGTCACGCCGGGCTGCATCATGCGGAGTGGTTCGTCAACGTCGGGGAGTTGGATTTCCTGGATCACTTTGTGGCTCAGCGCGTCGTGCGTGGGGATGTCCGGCAGGGCGCGCTCGATGGCGTCGGCCATCGCCAGCGCGTCGCCGGCGACGATCTGCTGGCGCTTGAGGCTGAAGTAGTCCATGAAGTGCCAGCGCTTGGCCCCCCCGCTTCCCCCACTTCCACCCCCACCACTGCTACCGGCGCCGCTGGCGTGGCCTTCGGCGGATGGGTCGATGCTGGCGATCCAGTCTTCGGGTGGGCGGACGCCCCAGGGTTTCCAGCCGTGGTCATAGGCGAGTTTGACCATCAGGCCCCACTGCAGGTTGGAGAAGGTAATCGCCCCGTGCGGGGCCGTGAGCGTGCGCGGCATGGTGAACGGTAGTGACGAGTGATCAGTGGCGAGTGACCAGGCAGCAAAAAGACACGCGGCTTCGGGAATGCCGAAGCCGCGTGAGAGTCAAACGTATTTGTCTGCGTCACTGTGCCACTGCGGCACTGTGCCACCGGCCCAAGATCAGCCCTTGATGTCGGTGATCTTGACGGTGGTGTACTTCTGGCGGTGGCCGGTCTTCTTGTCGAAGGCCTTGCGGCGCTTGAAGCGCTGGATGGTGAGCTTGGGGCCCTTGGTGATGGCCTCGACGACCTCGGCCGAGACGCTCGCGCCGCCGACATAGGGCTGGCCGATTTTCAGCGACACGCCGTCGCCGGAGAGCAGGAGGACCTTGTCAAAGTTGACCTTGGAGCCGACGGCGGACTGGCCGCCATCGAGCAGGTCGACGGTGATGACGTCGCCCTTGGACACCTTGCGCTGACCGCCGCCTTCTTGAATGATCGCGTACATGAGAAACTCCGAAACCCTGCGCGGCCGGTGGACGAAGGCGTGGACCAAACGTGGCCCAAACACACTCCGCCGCTTCTGCGAGACTCGGGGAAGCAACAGGTCGAGATGCTAGGCGCGGCGGGGGAGAGTGGCGAGTGGCGAGTGGCGAGTGGCGAGTGGCGAGTGGCGAGTGGCGAGTGATGAGTGATGAGTGATGAGTGATGAGTGATGAGTGATGAGTGACGAGTGGCGAGAAAGGCTGAGATTCAAGGGACGCAAAATGTAGCGCTGGAGCCCTGTAGCCCTGTAGCCAGATAGCCCTGTTGCGCTTCGGCCTTACACCACCTCGTCGTCGATGTCTTCGTCGTCGATGATTTTGCTGCCGGTCGGTGGGGGTTCGGGTTTTTTCCAGCCGAAGTCCGGGTCGCGGCACAGCACGCCGGCGGCTTGTTTGATGCATCGCACGCAGACGTGGGCGTCGGGGTGGGTCGGGCTGGCCCACTGCGCTTCGCGGCGATCTTCCAGGCACATCGTGCAGCCGGTGCCCGCGAGGTCGGCGCCCTCGCCGAGGTGAATCAGCGCGGTGTAGGCGACGGTCAGGCAGTGGCTGCAGATCAGCGAGCCTTTGTGACCTTCGACCATCGGGCGGTCGTCGGCGAAGTGATTTCGGCAGAAGTCACAGACGAAAAACGCGTTGCCCTCAGCCGCGGGGTTGTGCATTGGCAAGCCTAGTGCCTGTGTGCGGGCGCGGGTGCGGGCGCGGGTGCCAATGTCGCCACGGGTTGATGCTCACTACGATCACTCGTGACCGCTCAAGAGCCTTCTGCCGCACCGTCCGCGTCGTCCGCATCGCCCGCATCGGCCCCCACTGCTCCGGCATGGTCCGACCAGGACCTTGCCCGCGATCCGCACGCGCAGGGGGACAAGCATCAGCGTGTACAGCGGATGTTTGCCGCGATCAGCCGGTCGTATGACCTGAACAACCGCCTGCACAGTTTCGGGCTGGATCAGGCGTGGCGCCGGTTCACGGTGGCCAAGTCTTCGCTCAAGCCGAGTGATCGCGTGCTGGACTGCGCCTGCGGCACGGGTGATCTGACGCGTCTCTATGCCAAGGGCCTGGCCGCCGCGGGCGCCGATGCGAACGCGAACAACGTGATCGGGACGGATTTCACCCCCGAGATGCTCGACATCGCCCGCACGAAGCGCGACATGCCCAGCGATGCGGGGATCACATACATGACGGCCGACGCGATGGCGCTGCCCTTTGCCGACGCGTCGTTTGATGTCGTGTCGATCGCGTTCGGGATTCGCAACGTGCAGCAGCCGGCGCGGGCGATTGCGGAGTTTTTCCGCGTGCTTCGCCCGGGCGGGCGGCTGATGGTGCTGGAGTTTGACAAGCCGCGAAACGGGCTGATTCGCTGGGGCAATGACGTGTATACCAAGCACATCATGCCGCGCACGGCGACGCTGATCAGCCGCGATCGCAGCGGTGCGTATGCGTATCTGCCCAAGAGCGTCGAGACCTTCCTGACGCGTGACCAACTGCAGTCACTGTTCCGCGACGCTGGCTTCACCAGCGGCGAAGCCTGGCCGCTGACCTTCGGCGTGTGCGTGTGCCATCGGGCGGTCAAGCCGGGGTGAGGCGCCGTGGCGGGCGTTTTCCTATCCTCGGCCCATATGGCCTCGACCAACTTTGCCGACCGCCTCGCCCGCGCGATTGACCAGACTGGTACGTTCGCGTGTGTCGGGCTTGATCCGGTGCTGGACAAACTGCCCGCTGCGGTGCGCCAGCGGGCTACGCCGGCCGAGGCGATCGGCATTTTTAGCCGCGGGGTGATTGATGCCGTTGCGGGGCTGATCCCGATCGTCAAGTTGCAGTCGGCGTGCTATGAGCGCTATGGCAGCGCGGGTGTGCTGGAACTGGAGCGCACCGCTCGCCACGCGATCGATCGCGGCGTGCTGGTGTTGCTGGATGCCAAGCGGGGCGATATTGGCGTCACGGCGGAGCACTACGCCGCGGCGGCGTTTGACCAACTGGGGGCCGATGCACTGACGGTCAGCCCCTACCTCGGCCCGGACACGCTTGAGCCTTTCGTGCGTTCGGACAAGGGCCTGTTTGTGCTGGTCCGCACGAGCAACCCAGGGTCGGACCAGACGCAGCGGGTCGACCTGGCATCGGCCAACGTTGACGCGACGGTCGCGGGCATGATGGCCCGGCATGTCGTCACACTCGGGCAGCGGGCGATGGGGGCGTGCGGCCTCAGTGCGATCGGCGCGGTGGTCGGGGCGACGAAAGCCGCCGACGCGGCGGACCTGCGGGCGCGGATGCCCAACACGGTGTTCCTCGTGCCGGGCTATGGCGCGCAGGGCGGCACGGTCGACGATGTGCGGGTGATGCTGCGGCCGGCGTTCGCGGGCGACACGCGGGCACCGCTGAGCCAAGCGGGGATTCTGGTGACGGCAAGCCGCTCGGTGATCTACCCAAACGCTCATCCACCTTCTGCCGCCTCCGCACCGATTGGCGCCCAGACAGCCTCACGGCCAGACCCGAGCGGGGTCCGAATATCCCCAGAATCAGGGGAAACACGGACGGACTGGCAAGAGGCGATCGGCGGCGCGACTTCAAGACTTCGCGAGGAACTTACCCAGATTCGCAAAACCGGGGGGTGATTGCCGTTTTCGGGCGTCAGCAACGTGCTTTTTGCACTCCGTTTTGGTTGTCGCGAGCCAGTTCGTGCGGTATGTTTCCCCGTCGCGTCGTCAAGGAAGGACTCTGTCCCATTCCATGACGAGTCCTCGGGTCAATCTGGCCCGCGGAGGTTCTTGTTCGTTCGCACGCTGGCTTCGGCCACAGTGCGGCGGGCCGGGGCCGGCGATTGTCGGTCTTGATCAAGTCCAAATCGTCTCACGTCGTGTGGCGTGAACAACGACTGGTTGGTTGGAAAGCACGTTCGTGATCAGCCTCCTCTCGGCTGGGCGAATGTGCGAGGAAGGGAAGGAGTTCTTCAGATGAACAAGATTTTTGCGATGAGCGTGGCCGCGATGGCCTTGGCTGCAGGCACGGCGAATGCCGGCCTGATCCTCGAGACCGAGTCGAACAACTCGGCCGCGACGGCGAACAACATCGGCACGTTCAACGTGCCGGGTGGTTCGGTCCTCGTTGACGGCACCATCACCCCGGGCTCAATCGGCCAGGCCGGTGACGTCGACTGGTTCCGCTTCACCGTCGGCGGCACCGCCACGGTCGTTGCGTCCATCTTCTCGCTGAACAACGTCAACGCTGACAGCGAACTGTGGCTGATCGGCAGCGATGGCACCACCATCCTCGCCTACAACGATGACGGCAACGTCAACGGCGGCTCGGGCAACATGTCCTCGCTGATCCAGGCCAACCTGGCTCCGGGCAACTACTTCCTGGTCATCTCCGGCTTCAATGACGGCGGTGCGTCCAACAACCTGCCCGACGGCTTCGTCGGCGATGCCGCGCCGGTCCCCGGCCAGACCTCGGGCCACACGCAGAACTTCGACTACAAGTTCATCGTCGGCTTCAACGTCATCCCGACCCCGGGCGCCGCGGCTCTGCTGGGCCTCGGTGGCCTAGCGATGGCCCGCCGCCGCCGCTAAGTTCTAGCGGTTCAGTCAGTCTCCACCCGCGACGTCAGCGGACCGTACCGCAGACCGCCGACAACGCGAAACGGATAAGGATGAACACCCCCGCGTGAACGACCGCGGGGGTGTTCGCTTTTGGAGGGTAAAGGGTCAGGGCATGTTTCTAAGCGACGCAAGGATCAGCGAGCGCACACTTCAATGATGAACTTGAGGTTCGGAACGACGATCCGGGATTCCCTCAACGTCGCGCCCCACAATCCCACCACCCCTCAGCCGAGCAGAGCGAACCAAGATGCTCAGCGCGCGATTCGCTCAACATGCCGCTTGAAGTTATCGAGGATCGCCTGCCAGCCGCTGCGCTGCTGTTCGACTGAGTGTGTTGATTCAACCTCGAACGAAACTCGAATCTTCACCGACCTGCCTTCCGGGATAAAATCTACGCGTGCGTGTCGCTCGCCGAATGTGTATTCAATGACGCGTTCGTGCACGATGGTGGTGAACACCCCGGCGAAGTCGAAGCCGAAACTACCATCTTTGGCCTCCATCCGATAGCAGAACTCTCCGCCGACGCGCAAGTCAACCCGCGCTGACGGGGTATGCCATTGCGCCGTGGCAGCGTTCCATTGTTCAACATCAGCAGGTGTTACATATGCACGCCAGACGTCGCTGATCGGTGCATGGATCGTCGCTTCAACTGTGACGGTGTCAATCATCGAGGATTCCCATTCAACGCCATCTCGCTCCTCGCGGGCTTGGTGCGTTTTCGACGGCAAAATCGTGGGATGGTCGAACCATCGCTCTCAATCAGGGTGACAGGATTTGAACCTGCGACCTCGAGGACCCAAACCCCGCGCTCTACCAAACTGAGCTACACCCTGGTGACTGAAATGTTCCGAACGTGATTCTAGGCCCAAATGCACGACGCCGCGCGATCAGTCGCGCGGCGTCGTGATGATTCACACGTGCAGACTGCGGAGACCAGACGCTTCACGACGGTTGCCCTCGCGCCGAGCCGCCTTCATCACTCCGCCGGCAGCTCCTGGAACATCAGGATCCGCGGCTTCTGCCCGGCCCGCGTCACATTTGACCGGTCGATCACCACCATGTACCGCCGCTTGAGCGTCGGCACCATCGGCTGTTCGTACGTCGCCTCGCCCGCCACCTGCGACAGGCCCTCGACATCCGACTGCTGATACCCGTGGATCACGAAGTATGCACAGAAGATGTCGCTGCGAACGTTCACGCTGTTCAGGGCGGCGTTGGCGATCAGCAGGCCCTGCTCATAGCTGTCCACCGATGTATCGCTCTGCAGGTTGGCGAACGTCGTCGGATCAACGCGTGCCGCACCGGGGAGCAGGTTCAGTGAAGTATCGACACCCACCGCACGTGGCGGCTGGAGCCCGCCGAAGTCCACCTGCTCCAGCGCGGGCATCGAGGTCAACGCCAGCGGCACGCGGAAGGCCCGCCCACTGCCGCTGTCGAGGCTCACCCAGTTGCTGCCGGACTGAAGCCCGCGGCGCTGGAACGCGTAGTCCGCCGGCTGATTGTCGCGGATGAAGCGATCGATGCTGACTTGCGCCTCGGCCGGCGTGTCAACGCCCGGTACAACCGTGCCATTGGCCAGAGTGAACGGATTGCGAAGCGTGACGCCCGAACCCGGGTTGATCCGCAGCGCCATCAGTTCGCCGAGGCTCCGCAGCCCGCGGCCTTCGCGCAGGCCGGGGATGCCCGTCAGATCCTGGCGAGCCGAATCATCAAACCGCGTGGCAGTGGCGATCGTTCCGAGGTTGCCCTCGGCGAAGTCCAGCATGTAGCGGTTGCTTCCATCAAAGCTCGGCATGCTCAGCACCGCGTTCTTGTCGCGATAGGCCATGAGCGTCGAAGCCACGTCCCACACCGAGTCCGGCCGGCCACGTAGGAACGAGCGGGAGTCAATCTCGCCCGCCAGGGCGGATTGTGCGCCGAACGAGTTCATCGCGCCATCCTGCTGCGGCGAGCTGGTCGACGCGGTGAACGATGGCGAAGTCATCGACTGCGTCAACCCGTGCGTCATCCACGAGTGCAGCGCGGCGATGTCCTGATTTCCGCGGTTGAAGTCCGCTGCGGTGAACATCGGCAGCATCATCAGCGCGGCGTGCGTCGCCGTGTTGACGTTGATCGTGCCCAGCACTGCACTGGTCGCGCTGCCCTCGCTGCGCGTGCGGAACTTGTCGAGCACCGCCGCACCCAGCGGAATCCCGCCGTCGAGATCCTGACGCACCGGCGAGGTGACACCCGGCGCGATCGGCACCGTCAGATCGCCGCGATCATCGTTGAACGCCACGAAGCGATTGACCGGCAGGCGACCGCGATCCAGCACTTGGCCGATCCGTTCATTCCATTGCCCGTTGGTACCGCCAGCGGTGTAGTTCAACGCTGCGCCGGCAGCTTCCGAGAACGTCACCCACTGCTGGGCGAGGTTCTGCGAGCGGCTCTGACCGCCGTTGAACGGGCGTGGCGTGTTGGACGGGCCAAACGCCAGCGGCAGCAGCACATCGGCCGGGCGAAGCTCCGGCACAATCGGCTCCTCGCCGACCTGATTGGTCTGACGGCTTGGCAGCGCCCGCGGATACGTCGGCACGATCGTGTATTGACGGTCAAAGCTGCGGTCGTCGTCAGCGTTGCCTGTGCGGACGGTGCCTTCTGTAAACTGAGGACGGATCACGCCGGTGGCGGTCGTCCGGATCGTCACGACGTTCTCCACGTCGCCCGACGTCGCGACATCCAGATCCGAATAGTCGATCAGCGTGATGGCATCGCCACGACGCGGGCCGACATCGCGATCACTGGCACCGGCGCGACGCAGCGATCGGCGGATGAGCTCCGTCTGCAGGAACTTCTCCGATGGATGCGCCGCCAGCGCCGGCACGACCGGCACCGCCGCACGAACCGTGCCCTGGGTGATCTCACGCTGATCGTTGACCTGCAGGCCCTGCACCTCGAAACGCGTCACATCCTCATCCTGCAGCAGGGCGTCGACCTCGCCCAGCAGCCGGCGCGAGAGCATGAACGGACGCCGCCGCGCAGCATCCGCCCCACTGCCCCCGGAACTGATACCAAAGGTGTCGTCTTCAAAGTCGGTGATATTGATGTTGGATGCTGGCGAGGATGATCCTGCCGCCACATTCGCCGGCCCGATGAGGAAGTAGTTGGTGTTGCGGCCGCGCTCGATGGGCGTGCTGGAAGTCGGATCCGGTCGAGGATCATTGGTCCGAACCGTGCGAGCCGGCAGGCCCCGCGTCCACCAGTCGGCAGATCCCGATGACACCACGTCGTTGATCGACGCCCGCGGCGGCACCTCGACGGACCACGCCGGAATCGCATTGCGCGGGAAGGTGTTTGTGAAGCCCGCCGGCACCGGGCCGCCCCCCGGCCCGCGATAGTTGAACACCGGCGCACTCGAATCATCAAGGTTGACCCACGACCCCGGATCGTCAGGCCGGCGGAAGCCACCGGTCATCACCACCGAGAGCCCCGTGTTGTCGTCAGTGCGATCAAGGCTGGCTTTGGAGTTGGCAACTCTGACAATCGAGCCGAGGCGACGATCATCGCTGCTGTCCGGCCCGCCCATGCCGATGCGCTGCTCAAGGCTGGCGTTGATCGCCATGCTGCGGAAAAGATCGCGCCCGGGGATCGGATCGGTCAGGCGATCGATCAGCGTGTCGTTCTGCGGCTGGTTGTCGCCGCCGATTTCGGACCCGGTGCGGAACACTCGCCACAGGCGCACGGTCGAGTTATCAACGTCCGGCGTGGCCGAACCTGGGTTCTGGTTGATGAGCTGAACCTCCGGCCGACCGGAGAAATTCGAACGCAGATCCGGCGCCTGCGGATACAGCACGCCGACGCCATACTCGCGACCGTTGACCTCCAGTGCGTCGGTGATGCCGCTGTTGCGGTCGATCACCTCGCCAGTCTCGCGATTGACTGCCACCATCATGACCGGACGGTTTTCCTGGCCATCACCAACGGGCACGACCACCTCCGGCGGCTCGTTGGTCTGGAACCCGGGGCTGCCCGGCGCACGCCGAAGCGTCAGCCGCTGCCACAAATGGCTCTCGATCCACGACACGACCTCGCGCGAGGTGAAGGTCTGGCCCGTCGCCTGGCGAATGCGCTGGGAGATATCCGCCGGCCGCTGGCTGAGAACATAAAACACGCGCGACTCGCCTGGCTGCAGCACGACGGCCTGTCCCTGCAGATTGCGCTCGTTGGTCGTGCCGTCACCATTGACGCCCGTCGGCTGCCAGTTGTAGTTCGCCAGGCGATAAAACCGCCCGCCGAACTCGATGTAGTAGCTCATGGATTCGCGAGTGACCGCATCGCCACCGCTGGCCGCCTGCGTCACATCAAACGGATCAAGCCATGAGTTGATCGGCGTGCCATCGGCCTGGAACACGCCCGACCGCCCCTCCGGCGCAAACTGCGGCGCGCGCAGCGTCTGGCCCGTTGAAGGATCAATGCCAGACAGTGCAATCGGGCTGGACGTCGGATTGCTGATCTGGAACGCGACCATTTCCAGGATGAAGTCCGGGTTATCCGCACGCACGCGCCCATCGATCTTGATGTTCCCGATCCGGTCCGACGGCCGAAGCGGACCCGCGGGCGGTTCGACGTCTACCGAGCTGTCAGCAATCTCGAACTGATTGTCGAGACTTTCGAGCTCATCACGCACTTCCGCCGTGCTCCGGAAGTTTCGACCAGTCAACACCTCAGACTCCGTCCCCGTCCCGACGCGAATCGCGTCGGTATAGACCGTGAAGCTCTGCACATGCGTGATCACCGGCTCGGGGCGCACGGCGAAGATGTTCACCGCCTCCGGCGCCTCGCTCAGATTGGTGCGGCTTGGGTCATACAGCCGGGCCATCGCCTCGCCAGTGTTGCCGTCGCGATCCAGATCATTTCGGTCCGGCCGCAGCGCCGGGTTGTTGAAGTTCAGGCCATAGCGAGCCAGCGCCGCGCGGTTGTTGGCGATGGCCGAACCAGTCTCCCAGAATGGATACGCCTGCACACCATCGACTTGAATGCTGGCGACGTTGCCGGCAATGCTGCCATCAAGCAGCAGCGTCGCAGCCTTGGGCCGATCCTCAGCATCGCGCCACGCCAGCATGTTCATCGTCATGTGCGCGGCGATGCGCAAGGCCAGTTCAGTATTCTGACGCGGCGCAGGCCGCTCAGCGCCCGCACCGAAGATCGTCGCGCTGGTTCGGCGGGCCGAGGCGTTCTCACTGTCCGTCCACAGGTCAAAGCCCAGCACCCGCGCCCCGCTGGAGAACTGCATGTCCGCCAGCGGAATCAACGCCTCGGCATACGCCAGGAAGATCCGATTGGCCGAAAGCACCTCGCCGGTCTGCACCAGGTTGTTGTTCGCATCGCGACGCGATGATGCCTGCGCCCGGTTCACCGCCTCAGTCACATCCAGCCGCACCGCCTGGTCGCTGATCGTCAGGCTCGGCGCCACCGTCTGGTTGCCCGACGAGCCCTGCACGTCAAAGAACGGCACGCTGAAACTCGTGATCGGCCGTGCACCGCTGATCGTCGTCAGATTCCGGCGCGGCTCAGCGAAGTACTGCGTCATCCGCGCAGCAACCGCCGCCGGCGTGCCCACACCCAGGTCGCGATCCTCAAGCAGCGAACGATCCGAACGCAAAGGGCCCCGCCCAGTCGTATCCAAACGACTGTCAAGCACCAGTTCCAGTGCGGACTTGATCGACGGGTCATTCACACCGTTGAACGCGCGCAGCTCACGCTCGGAGGTCAGCCCGATCCGCGAGACTGAGCTGAAGCCCAGCTCGCCGGTGCCGCCAAACGGCCCGCCGCCGCCGAACGCCGGCGTCTCTTCACGATCAAACCGCACACCCTCAGCCGCGCCGAGCTTGCGATACAGATCCGCACGGTCCATGGGCGTGACGAACAGCCGATACGTCCCCAGCGCGTTCTGAAGGTTGTACGCCTCGACCTCCGCAGGCGTCGCCGTAAACGGCGGCGGGAGCGCCACGCCACCGCCATACGCCCAGCGAAACACGCCGCGCTGAGACTCCGAAGTCGCAAACGCCGTCTGCCCGGGCACAAACTGCGGATAGACACTCAATCCATCCAGGCTCGTCAGCCCTGTCGGCGCCGCAGCAAAGAGCAGATCCTGCACCGTCGTCGCGCCCGTGCCGCGAGTGAACATCAGGCTCGAGAACGCCGCACCGCCCAGCTCGGCACGCAGCGCCGTCGGGCTGCCCGTCTGCACAAACGCATCATTGACGCTCGGCCCATCAGCCGGCGCATAACCGCCGGCCACCGATCCGAAGAAGCCCTGCTGGCGATCGAGATAACGCGTCGTATCGAGCATCGTCAGCAGACGCTCCAGATCGACATCCGCCGGCGACAGGCCCGCCGGCGCTTCGATGAAGTTTGCACGCGTCGCCATCGTGTCGCGATCGGTCACGGAGCCGGCCGTGATAAACGTCGTCCGCGTCCGCACCGGCGCGGCACGCCACGCACGCTCATAGTTCGCCGCACTGCCAGTCGGATTGAAGTACGGCAGGGTCGGATCCAGCACCTCCCCGCCCGCGCCCTGCGGCACCGTGCCCTGGCGCGACGCGAACGGATCCGAGAAACTCGTCGCCGTGTTGACATTCACCAGGCCCGACAGGTCGATGATCCGCGGTGCGACAAACACGCGCAGCCCGCCGCTGCCAGCCGCCGACCCCAGCAGATTCACCGGCTGACGCGGATCGCTCGCATCCACCAATTCCTGCCAGAACGAGTCATAGAACCCGTCACCGTCAGCATCAGCAAAGCTGTTGTTCAGGTTCAGCGGGCTGCCGGGCGACAACTGGTCCGAAGCCAGCCCGTTGGTGTCGCGCACCTGGCGGAACATCCCCAGCCCGCGAGATGACCACGTCGAAGGCGTGTTGACCTCGACATCAGAATCCCGCCACAGGTCAAATGTCGGCACCCCGCCCGGCGTGTTGGCGGGCGTCACGCGCAGCATGCGGCTGGTCATCCCCGCGGCGCCGTTGATCTGCCCAAGCCCGGAGCCCGCCAGCAGGTTGCCACGCAGGTTCGCCAGGTTCACCGCGCGGCCATCGGGCGCGATGATCGACATGTGCAGCCAGTCTTGCATCCGCAGCACCAGATCACTCGGGTTGTTGAGTGTCGAGCCGTTCTGATTCAGCCACACCGGCTCCGTGCTCGCCAGCCACGGGTCGCCGCTCTCGCGCGGATCGACGCGGCCATTCTCAAACCACCGGTGCCGCTGCGTGCCCGTCGGATCAAACAGGCGCGACCGTGCTTCGTCCGCGTTCGTGATCGCCGGCGGCGCGCCCGCGCCCGCCGATGACGCCACCGAACGCACCTCCGGGTCAGTTGACGGATAGTCCCAGTTCTGCAGCGAATACCGCACCTGCTGTGAGGCCACATCCTGCTGGAAGAACCCCGACACCCCGTTGTTCGCCACGACCTGCGCGATGTGATCCGCCACGGCCTTGGATGTGTCGGTCACCACGACCTTGTTGGTCAACGCCCGCGCGGTGCGCGTGTCCGCCTGGCCGATGGCCGTGTAGACCACCACGATGATCGCCAGCAGCGCCAGCACACCGATGACCAGCACCAGCACGCTGCCGCGACGGTGCGTGCTGCCCGCCAGCGCGATCACTTCGCCCGCTGGCCGCGCGCCTGCGGCGCGAGCCGCCGGTCCAGCCACACCCGCGCGAGGCCCGCCGCGGCTGCCCGCCGCCTCGCTGGTGGTGATGATCGTCCAACCGTTCTGATCGCGTACTTGCATGGTCGTTCTCCGAGCCGCCTGGCCCATCGTCACACTCCGCCGACGATCTGCCGCAGCACGAACCTCAATCGCTGTCCACCCCACATCACTCCGTCACACTCAACACGCGCAGCCCATCACACTCACACACCCCCCACTCGTCACTGCTCGCCTTTGGTCAGTTGCCCTTCGGCCCCTGCTCGCGCGGCAGTTCGACGATCACCTGGAACGTCTGCTCCGTCGCCGGGCTCGTCCCCGCGCCGTCATCGGCCAGCGAGAACGTGACGCGGATCATCGTCGGCCACGCCCAGGGAATCGTCTCCGGCTCATTGAGCACGACGCGATCGCCATCCTCCGGGTCATACTGCCCGTTGCCGTTGACATCACGCTCAAGCTCGACGGCTCGAAGGTCGCCATCATCGCTGTCAAATCGCCCGTTGCCATTGCGATCGATCGCCAGGAACGGCTGGCCGTTGCCGCGCGTCAGCCGCGTCTCCGGTGCCCACGTCGGGTCGACGTATCCAAACGTCGCGTAATACACGCTGGGCGAGACCGCCGGGCCACCGAAGGTTGACAACGTCTCGATCAACTCCGGCTTGACGACATGCGGCACCAGCCGCGTCTCGCCATTGCGCAGGCGCACCGGCTGCGAGTAGTAGTACTGATCCCGCAGCGCCTGCCAGAAGGCATTGCCCGTGAGATTCGTATACGGATTGCCGGGCTGATCCAGCGTGTAATACTCCGCATACGGGATCGTCGAGCTGATGACGTTACCCCCGAGCCGGACCTGCCGCGGCAAGCCGTGCCAGAACACCGAGTTGGCCGGAGCGAGGTTCACCCGCGCCGGTCGCGCCGGCGCCGGCTGATTGCCAGGCAGCCGCGCACTGAACGCCGATGCACGCACCTCGTCAGCCTTGTTTTCCAGTCCAAATGACCACTCGACGATGAACTCCGTGCACCGCGGCAAAAACGCGCCGCTGCTGAGCATCAATTGGTCTGTACGCTGAAAGTCCGAGCTCGGCACATTCGGGTTCTGCCAATCCCACCCGAGCAGATTCGGCGCCACCCGCTCGACACGCGTGCGCCGATACGAATCCGACGGTGCCGGCAACGCGCCGGTCATCACACGCTGCA
>JALOQT010000147.1 GCA_025453375.1 Phycisphaerales bacterium
CAAGGACAGCACGTACGAGTCGGGCATGATTCCGATCGGCTCGGCACGCAAGCGGTTCAACATCCGGTTTTACCTGATCGCGATGGTCTTCCTGGTGTTTGATATCGAGATCATCTTCCTGTTCCCCTGGGCCGTGACGTTCCGCAATCTGGATATGGCCAATGCGGATGTGCTGATCTGGCTGGGGCGGATTTTCTTCTTCATCTTCACGACGATCGTGGCGTACGTCTACGGCTATCGCAAGGGCGTGTTCAAGTTTGACTGAGGCCAGTCGGGCGATGGGCGTGCCGTGAGGCGAGGGCTGTGATGCGGGCATGGAGGCCGAGCGATGGCGAAGCGCACGGGCGGGGGTGGGGTCGGTGGCGGGGGTGGGACAGGCGTCGCATTTGCGGATAAGCCGCTGATTGGGATGATCCACGTCGCGGCGCTGCCCGGGACGCCTCAGGCGCGACTGGCGCCGGGCGCGATCGCGGCGCGGGCGGGGGAAGAGGCAGCGCTGCTGGCCAAGGCGGGCTTCGATGCGATCCTGATCGAGAACATGCACGACGCGCCGTACATCGCGGGCGCGCAGGACCCGGCGGTGACGGCGGCGATGACGGCGTGCGCGATTGCGGTGCGCGAGGCGGCGCCGAGCCTGCCTCTGGGCGTGCAGGTGCTGGCGTGCGGGCATCGCGAGGCGCTGGCGATCGCGCTGGCCAGTGGGGCGAGTTTCATTCGCGTGGAGAACTTTGCATTCGCCCACGTGGCTGATGAGGGCCTGATGCCGACGGCCGAGGCGGGGCCGCTGCTGCGGTATCGCCGGTCGATCGGTGCGGAGGGGATCGCGCTGTGGTGTGACGTGAAGAAGAAGCACGCCAGCCACGCGTTGACGGCGGATATCTCGCTGGCTGAGGCGTGCCACGCTTGCGAGTTTTTCGGGGCTGATGCGCTGATCGTCACGGGGCAGCACACGGGCGATCCGGCGCGGGAGAGCGATCTGGCCGAGGCACGCGGCGGGACGGGGCTGCCGATCGTCGTGGGCAGCGGGGCGACGCCGGAGAACATCGATGTGATGTTTGCCCATGCCGATGCGGTGATTGTCGGCTCGGCGATCAAGCGGATGGGGCGGTGGGATATGGCTCCGGATGCCAAGCGGTGCGCGGCGATGGTGCGTGCGGTGGCGACGGCGCGGAAGCAACTGGCTGGCGGCGGTCGCGGCGCAGGCAAGGGGCGTGGTGCGTGAGCGGGGCGGGCGACGATGAAGCGGCGGGGCCAGCGCAGCCGCGAAGCGAGCAGCCGCCGGCCTGCGAGCAGCGGTGCCCGATGTGCGGCGATGGGCCTGTGCGGATCGTGCATGTGCACGGGCACGGGCAGTGTGCGCGGTGCGGGGCGAATATCGAGCCGTGCTGCCAGCCGGATGCGTGGCCGGATGATGCGGAGACGTGAGACGTGCGCCGTGAGGTGTGCGCCGCGAGATCAGGCCTTCTGGGTGGGACGGGACCTCCGGGACCGTCATCGGTCCGAAGGACCGAACCCTTCGGAGATGCAGGCCCTTGGCCCGGCCCGGAGGTCCGGGGTACCCACAGCGTGGCCATCCATGAAAAACGCCCGAGGACGAGCCTCGGGCGTGTGGCGAAAACCTTGGTTGTCTAGCCTCGATCACATGATCGATCAGGCCTTGGGCCCGGTGGGCGGGTTGGTGGGTGGGGTGGGGCCGCTGCCGCCGCCACCGGCGCGGCGGCGGGTGCGCTCGGGCAGGACGGCGTCGGGAGCGACCAGGCCGCTCTGCACCGCGATGCGGGCGAGGTCCACACGGTTGCGGGCGTTGAGCTTGATGCCCAGGCTGAGGCGGTGGGCCTCGATGGTCTTGCGGCTGCGGAAGAGTTTTTCCGCAATCGCGGCGGTGGTGAGGCCCTGGCCGATGAGGGCCAGGATTTCCAGCTCGCGCGGCGTCAAGTGGGCCAGCTGGCCCTTATCGACATGCTGGGCCTGCACCACCTCGGCATCGGCCTGGGCGGCGCGGGTCTCATCGCTGGGGACGGTGCCGCGGCAGATGATCAGGATGCGGTCGATCGCCCCGGCGGTGTTGCGCAGCGGACGCATGACCGTGCGGGTGCGGATGCCCTTCCACGCGGCGTGGATGATGACGGGCTTGCCCGTCTCGGTGACGCGGCGGAGCAGCGCGATGCGCTCCTCGGCGATGGCCTTGGGGAAGATTTCCAGCAGGTTCTTGCCGACGACGCCGTCAAAGGCGCGAACGGGTGCCCACCAGGACAGGACGGGGCTCATGAAGAGCACGCGCCCATCGGCCTGGCAGATGGCCACGTCGGCGCCGCTGTCGGCGATGAGCGTCTGCCAGACTTCCGGCAGATCCTGCGCGAGCGGGTGACCGCCGGCGGTGTCCGGCGTAGAAGGAACAAATCCCATGCGGTTCTCCATCCCTGAAGCGAGCGGTTGAGCGGACGACTTAATCATGCGGGTGCTTCCGTAAATCTCTGATATCTGATTCGCAGCGGGGGGCAGTTCGTTGCAACCTTAGGGCCAAAATCCTAGAGGTCGCCCGCGCCAGCCCCCGAACCCGCCCAGATGGCCACCCGTTTTCGGCGACTTTCGTCGTTTGACGCCAAGATGGGAAAGCCCATGTCGGCCTCCCGAACAGGGAGCGAGGTTATCCGACCATCGGCCAGACGCATAGTCATCGGTACGTCACGGCTCGGGGTCGAGTGCGGTGACGCCGTCGGGGGCGACTGGTGGGGGATTACATGTCCAGCAGCAGGCGTTCCGGGCGTTCCAGGGCGTTCTTGATCGAGACGAGGAAAGTGACGGCGTCGGAGCCGTCGAGGATGCGGTGGTCGTAGCTCAGGGCGAGGTACATCATGGGGCGCAGGGCGATCTCGCCGGGCTTGTCGGGGTGTTCCATCGGGCGGTTCTTGATCGCGTGCATGCCCAGGATGGCTGATTGCGGGGCGTTGAGGATTGGGGTGCTGAGCAGCGAGCCGAAGACGCCGCCGTTGGTGATGGTGAAGGTGCCGCCCTGGAGCTCTTCGAGGGTGAGTTTGCCATCACGAGCGCGGGTGGCCAGGTCCTTGATGCCCTTTTCGACGCCAGCGAAACTGAGGCTGCCGCAGTCACGCAGGACCGGGACGGTCAGGCCCTTGGGGGTGCTGACGGCCACGGCGATGTCGGCGGTGGCGTGATACTCAACCTCGACGCCGGCCTCGCCCTGGACGAGATAGGCGTTGACGATCGGCATCTGGCGGAGGGCGTTGGCCGCGGCCTTGACGAAGAAGGACATGAAGCCGAGGCCGACGGCGTGCTTCTTCTCGAACTCTTCCTTGTACTTGGCGCGAAGGGCCATGACGGCGGACATGTCGACCTCGTTGAAGGTCGTCAGCATCGCGGCGGTGTGCTGCGCGTCAACAAGGCGCTGGGCGATGCGCTGGCGCAGGGGGCTGAGGCGCTCGCGCCGGGCGCCGGCCTTGGGGGCGGCGGGGGCAGGTGCGGGGGTGGGGGCGCTGACGGGGGCGATGGTCGAGGCGGCGGCGATGCCACCACCAGCGACCGCGGCGGCCTTGCCACCGACGGCGGCCGCGGCGACGACATCACTCTCGCGGACGCGCCCGCCCGGGCCGGTGCCGGCGATGGTGCTGATGTCCACGCCCTGCTCATCGGCGAGCTTGCGGGCCAGGGGCGTGGCGCGAACGTCGGCGTTGTGGCCGTGCGTGGAGGCGCCGTTGGTCGCGGCGACGGCAGCCCCAGCGATAGCCGGGGCGGCAGCGGGGGCCGGGGCGGGGGCGGGCGTGGAGGTTGGTGCGCCGGCGCCTTCGACGATCTGGCCGATGGTGCTCTTGACCGCGACGGTGTCGCCCGCCTTGGCCCCGTGCTTCAGCACGCCGGCGGCGGGGGCGACGATCTCGGCGGTGACTTTGTCAGTCTCCAGTTCGAGGACGGGCTGGTCACGCTTGACAGCCTCGCCATCTTTGACGAGCCACCGGCTGATGACGCCGCTGGCCACGGATTCGCCGAACTCAGGAACGATGATGGGTGAGGGCATGGTGGAGGTGGGGGGAAGTGAGGGATCGAGGGATCAAGGGACCGAGGGATCGAGGGGAGGTGTCGCTGCGCGACGGCATCTTCTGCTGATGCCTGATGGCTGATGGCTGATGGCTGATGGCTGATGCCTAACTTCTCACGCCTTCACCGCTTTGCTGGCCAGTGGGGCGATGGCTTCGCTCAGCAGGGCGTCCTGCTGCTTTTCGCTGAGTTTCTTGCTGCCGGTGGCGGGGGTGGCGCTGGCGGGGCGGCCGATGTAGCGCAGGGCCTTGACGCCGCACTCGTGGCGGAGAAGGTCATCGATGAACAGGAAGGCGCCGGCGTTGCGCGGCTCTTCCTGACACCAGACCAGTTCGGCCTTGGCGGGGTACTGGCTGATGATGTCGGCAAAGCGCGTCTTGTGGAAGGGGTAGAACTGCTCGACGCGGACGATCGCGGTGTCGAACTTCTTGGTATCCTCGCGCCGCTTAGCCAGTTCGTGATAGACCTTGCCGGCACAGCGACCGGCCACCTGCAC
>JALOQT010000148.1 GCA_025453375.1 Phycisphaerales bacterium
CGGTCTTGGGCTGCTGATGGCTGATCAGGCCGCGGAGGGACTCGATGATGATGGCGTCGTCATTGATGCGGATTCGCCCGGCGACATCGTGCAACGTGCCCGGCTCGGCACGGCGCGGCTGCGTGAAACGCGGCGTGCTGGCGACCTGCTCAAACCGCAGATCCACCGAGAGGCTCGTCTCGCCCCCAGGCGGTGTGGTCAGCACGACATCGGCATCGGCCGCGCCCTGGATGTTCAACTGCGACAGCAGCGCCTGCACGCCCGGTGATCGCTCACCCGGCGGCACTGGCCCCGCGATCACTGCCTGCTTGTCCGGGATCGCCGCGATCAGCAGCGGCGTGACGCGCACCTGGCGCACGCGCGCTGCGACATTGGGGTCATACGTCCACTGGCCGCTGGCTGGGTCGCGCCGAATGTCAACGCGGGCCAGCAGGTCCATGCTGCCGGGGTCGGTCGTCGCGCCCGCGGTGGCGCCCGCGGGGATGAGGCCGACGCCCTCCATGATCGCGGCATCATCCGTGACGAGCAGTTCGAGACGCTGGGCCCGCATGGGCAGCGGAAAAAACTTGGTCAGCAGCATCGCATCGCGGAAGCGGACGCGAATCTCCTGGCGCGTCGGCGCGGCGAAGCCAAAGTCACTGCGAACCTTGACGGCGATTGAGTCCAGCAAGCCGCCGAAATCCGCCAGCGGCGCCGCGAGGCGTCGCTGCAGATCACTGCGACGGCTGATGAGCGCGGCATCGGGCGTCTCGCTGCTGGCCAGCGTCGCTTCGATCTGGGCGATCTCCTGTTCATACTGGCGCTTGGCCGCGGTGGACAGCACCATGCCAGCACCGAGCAGACGGTCGTAATCCGGGCGGCTGAAAATCGCATCGGCCAGCTCGCGCCCCTTGCTGCGGCGAATCGCATCGGCCAAAGCATCATCCAGCGGCACATCCGTCACGACCACGTCGATATTCAGCATCGCATCAGACGTGGGCGGAGCGATGACGCCCTCGGCGAGAAACTTACCACCCGTCGGCCCATCGCCGCGCAGGCCGATGATGCGGACCTCGTCCTCGTTGAAGGTGATGGTGCCGGCGAGGTTGTGAATCGGATAGGGGAACTGATCAAACGCCGCCGCACCTTCGCGGAACATCAGTGACCCGCGGATGATCGTCTCACCGGCGACTGTCTCACTTTCGGGCCTGCCGCGGGAAACCTCGATGCGCGCGTCGACCAGCGCCGTCGGGCCGCTGAAACGCTCGAAGTTCTTCTGCACGATCTCGGGCGTGAACCACAAGATCCGCGGGTCACGCTCGAGGCGAAACTGCTCGGCGGAGATCGTCGCGGAATATGGCGAGGTCAGCGACAGCCCGCGTGTGACGAGGCGGACGTGCGCCGGCAGGTCTTCAAACGAGCCGGCGAGGTCGGCCTCAAGGCCAGCGTTGCTGCCATCGGCGCCGCCGGTGGTCAATCGCAGCGTGCCGGTGACGCCATCCATCCGCGGCGTGCGCGAGCCGGTGATTTCAGCACGGCCGGCGGCCACGGGCACATTCAGCGCGACATCCTGCAGGCGCAGTTCGGTCTGCACGCCGATCTCGGGGCCAAAACGAAGTCGCGTCTGCTGGATCGTGCCGCGCAGACGCAGACGCTCCCAGGTGTCGCGCACGATCGCGGGCATGCGCGATGGGCCCCAGCGGGCCAGTTGAAGCGAGCCGGCATCGATCACGCCCTGGCCGCGGGCCAGATCGACCGTGCCTGTCAGGTCAATCGGCGTGTTGCCACCGAAGGGGTCCTCGGCGCGGAGGCGCAGGAGATATTGATCCGGCGCGGGCAGGCTGGTCAGCCAGCCGCGCGTCTGCAGATCGACGAGTTCGGCAGGCTGTGCGGCGGAATCCTCCGGTGTCGGCCCGTGCTCCATCAGCACCAGGCGCCCGCGTTCGATCTCGATGCGGGGCACACGCAGGGTCGTATCGGTGGCCTTGGGCGTGGTCGTGCGAGAGGCCACGCCCACGCCGGCGAGGTTCAGCGTGCCATCCTGGCGATCAACACTGATGCGAAACACCGGCCGCTCGATGCGGATATCCGCAGCAGACATGATGCCGGACAAGCCCGCGGTGAACGCCGACCACTCGGCGTTGAGCGTGACTGATTCGGCGGTGAACAGCTCGCCGGCGGCACCGGCAATGGCGGTGTTGGTCAGACGCGGCTGCTCAATGACAACGCGGCCGTCGAGCTTGACGCTGACCCAGCGCGATTCGAACTCGACGGTGTTCGTGCTGGCCTGACCGGGTGCCTGGCTGGCCGCCGGCCCGCCCAACTGGCCCTGCACCACGCGTTTGAGCAGATACCTCGGCACCGGCCCCTGCGTCAGCACGATGACCACGATCGGCGCCAGCACCAGCAGCGTCGCCATCGCCCGCACCGAGCGGCGAAACCGGCGAAACATCTTGCCCGGTCGGCGCAGCACCACCACCGCGACATTCACGACGGGTTGGGCAAGCGATGCGGGCATGACAGACGACCAAACCAGTCACACGTTTCGACTCATTCCCGGCGGCATCGTAACGGGTCGGCCGCCCGCTTGTGGGCTTAGCCGGGCCGACGCGGGAGCTGACACGGGAGCCGAAACGGGGGCCGAAACGCACCCGTCGGCGCGGCGGAGTATCCTGCATTCGATGGCCAAGGCCAAACAGATTTTCGCGTGCACCTCCTGCGGCGGGGTGCAGACCAAGTGGCTGGGCAAATGCCCGGACTGCGGCGCGTGGGATTCGCTCGTGGCCGAGCGGCTCACGCCCAAGGCCAAGACCGACCCGCGCGCCGACGCAACCAAGGCCTGGACCGCCGCGAGCCACGATGGCCCGGGCCCGGACCTGCCCGCACCGGCGACGGGCGCACGATCGATCGCATCAGTCGATCCGAACGCGGGTCAACTGGCCCACCGCATCGCGACGGGGCTGGGCGAACTTGATCGGGTGCTGGGCGGCGGGATCGTCCCCGGCTCGGCGGTGCTGGTCGGGGGCGATCCGGGCATCGGCAAGAGCACGCTGCTGCTGCAAGCCGCCGGGGCGCTGGCCATGCGCGGGCACCGCGTGCTCTATGTCTCCAGCGAGGAATCCGCCGAGCAGGTGCAGATGCGTGCGGCACGCCTCGGCGTCGCGGAGCAGGCAGAACTTTTTGTGCTTTCCGACACCAGCCTGGCGCGGATCGGCGAACAGGCCGGTCGCGTGCTGGGCAGCAGTGATGATCTCGACACCGATGACGCCTCACCCGCGCCCGGCACGCACAAGCCGCCGGTGATGATCATCGACTCGGTCCAGATGATCTACAACCCCGAGCTCGACGCCTTCCCCGGCTCGCTGACGCAGTTGCGCCGCTGCACCGCGGAACTGGTGTTCATGGCCAAGGCGACGGGGGCAGCGGTGATCATGGTCGGGCACGTGACCAAGGACGGCATCCTCGCCGGGCCGCGGCTGCTGGAGCATCTTGTCGATGCCGTGCTGTACTTCGAGGGCGATCGGTATCACGCTCACCGCATCGTGCGGGCGGTGAAGAATCGCTTTGGCAGCACGCTGGAACTGGGGCTTTTTGAAATGACCGGCAGCGGCCTGCGCGAAGCGCCGCATGGCGTGCTGATCGCCGCGGCGGGCGGCGGGGCCGATGCGCCGCCGCGCCCGGGCACGGTCGTCTGCCCGGTGCAGACTGGCACCCGCACGCTGCTGGTCGAAATCCAGGCTCTGACGGCGACGGGCTTTCCCGGCGCGGTCAAACGCAAGAGCGCAGGGCTGGATGCCTCGCGCCTCGCGATGCTCATCGCGGTGCTGGAGCAGCATGCCGGGCTGCGGCTGGCCGATCGTGACATCTTCGCGTCGGTCGTCGGCGGGATCAAAGTTGCCGAGCCAGCGGCGGATCTGGCGCTGCTGCTGGCCATCGCCGGGGCGCAGATGAAGCGAGCCTTGCCGCCGCGGTCGTGTGCGATTGGCGAGGTCGGCCTCGGGGGCGAGGTGCGGCCAGTGGCACAGTTGGATCAGCGGCTGCTCGAAGCGGCGCGGCTGGGCTTCACGACCATCCTCGTGCCCAAGGGCCAGCGCGTCACGCTGCCCAAGCGGCCCAAGGACGCCACCGAACCGGCGCCGACGATCCTGGCGGTGGCCGACGTGATGGCCGCGATCGACCAACTGGCCACAGTGCCCAAGGCCGCAGCCCGTGCAGCGACGTGAGCCACCCGGCCGCCCCCGCTCGCATTTCCATCACGGTGACTGTGCGGGCGGCGTCACTGGCGCGACGTAATCCTGGAAGAAGATTCGCTGCTCCGGCTGCTGCATCGGCGCGACGGAATCGACCTGCCCCTTCGGATCGGTGTAGACGACGTATCGCTCGCCGGTCGGCAGCGTGAACTGCTTGGTCGCGCCGGTGCGGTTGGCCAGGATCGTCCCGCCGAGGATCGACATCGCCAGCGTGAAGTAGATCACGATGCCCGTCACGTCGACCAACGTTGCGACGAACGGCGTGCTGCTGGCTGCGGGGT
>JALOQT010000149.1 GCA_025453375.1 Phycisphaerales bacterium
CCCTTCGGCGTCAGCCTCGGCACACAGGCGTGCGTACTTCTCCAGCGCCTCGTGCACCGCCTGGCCGACGATCTGTTGGCGGCCCTGCGGCTCGACGAGGCCCAGCACGTGGCGAACGTAAAAGCACGCGGGGCAGCGTTCGTAGTCCTTGAGCTGCGAGTACGTGAGCTTCAGCGGTGCCGACAGGCGCAGGCCAAGATCGGCGACTCCGGCTGGTTTGCTGTCGCTGGCAAGGTCCATCGGGCCGAGGCGCTGGCGGATGTCGGCGAACTGGGCGGCATCGGCCCAGGCCGGTGCGTGGCCCTGACCATCATCCCCGCCGCGCAGCAGCGCGATGACAGCGAGGCGCTGCAGGCTGGCATCCAGACGTGCACGAGCGTGCTGCAGGTGGGCCTGGGTGATGCTGGGCTGCTCGACCTCGGCCAGTGCGCTGGCGGCTTCGGCCCGCGCTGCGGCGGCCAACTCATCGGCCCGCTCGGCGCGGTCGCGCCGCTGTTTGACGTCCTGCAACTGGCGACGAAGCTCGCCGACGCGCGAGGGCGTCCTGGCGATGAGCTCGGCGGCGCTGACTGTCTGTATCTGGCCACCCCCACTGGCGGCACTCTGCGAGTCCATCAACTCGCGGAGGTAGTACGTCGCGTCGGTCTTCTTCGGGCCCAGGCGGCCAACGAGGATCAATCGGCGCTCCGCCCGCGTGGCGGCGACGTAGAACACACGACGTTCCTCATCGAGGCGGATGGACTTGGCATCGCGCAGCGTGGCGAGAGACACGTCGTCAACATCCTGCCCAGCGCCACCGGCGCTCGGCAGATGCAGCAACGCCGCTGGCAGGAGCGTGTCATCGCCAGTGGCGCCGCCAGTCTTGGGAAAGCCGTGCTGCGGGGCCACGCGGGCGACGAAAACCGTGTCAAACTCCAGACCTTTGCTGGCGTGTGCGGTCATGAGGTGCACGCCATCAGCGTTCGCCAGGTCTGCGGCGCTGCCTGTCGTGGCGTGGCTAGGCTCGGCACCTTCGACGCGATCGGCCGGTGAGACTTCGATGTCTTCCGCGGCGTCGAGGTCATCCATGAGCTCGAGGAACTCCGCCGCCCCCGCGGGCTTGGGGAGTGTCGGCTGATGCTGGCGAGCGAAATCGATGAGCGCGACGACAGCCTTGACGCGCTGGGCCCGATCGGTGGGGGCGAGCAGGTCGACGTGGATCACGCCGCTGCGGACGGCCAGGTCATAGAGCAGTTCATCGGCGCGGCCCGTCGCGGCCCGCTGCGCAAAGGCGTCGATGAGATCAGCCAGCCGAACGAGACGAGGATCGCCCGCATCGCCACCGCTGGCGGCGTCCCCTCCACTACTTCCCGCACGGTCGAGCTTCACCGTGCGGAGGAACGTTGCATAGGGCTGCACGCTCGTGCGGCTCGCCGATGACGCATCGGACCGCGGCTCGCCGGCCGCGGCCAGCGACTGGCGACGATGCTCGGCGTACGCCAGTTCGACCGTTCGCAGTTCGCCGGTGCTCAGGCCGATGGGCGCACGCAGCAGCAGGCGACGGGTGCTGGCGAAATCCTGCCCGTCGACGAGCACGCGCAGCAGCGCGATGAGATCCTGCACGCCTTCATCCTGCAGCACGCTGACGCGGCGCGTGCGACGGACGGGGATGCCTTCGAGCGACAGTGCGTCCTGCAGGCGATCCAATTCCGGGCGCGTGCGGGCCAGCACGGCGTAGCGATCCCAACGTGCTTCGGGGTCGAGGCGCTGGTCATCAGCCCGGCGCGCGAGGATCGCCGCGGCGATGGCCTCCGGGCATTCGGCGTCTTCGTCGACCAGCAGGGCCTGCACCTCGCCAGGCCTGGCCGATGGTGCGGCACGCAGGACTTTGTCCGGCGCTGCACGCTGATCCGCGAGGCTGATGATCCGCTGGGCGGCCGCGACGATCTGCGGGCTGCTGCGGTAGTTGTCCTGCAGCATGACGCGTGTGGAGGTGGGCCAGAGCGCGGCAAACCGGGCGAACGCTCGCTCATCAGAGCCGCGAAAGCCGTAGATCGCCTGGTCATCATCTCCGACGACGCAGAGGTCCGGGTTCAGCGGCTTGCCCTGCGGGCCGGGGGAGGTACGGCCCGGAAAGAGCTCGGCCAGCAGCATGATCGTGCTGGCGTTGACATCCTGAAACTCATCGACGACGGCGTGTCGCATCTCGCCGCGGATCATGTCGCGAGCCCCGGCATCGTGCCGCAGCAGTTCGATCGGCCAGGTGATCAGATCATCAAAGCTGATCCACCCGCGGCGGCGCTGCTCGGCCTTGAGCATGTCAACAGCGCGGGCGATCTGACCGAGCCGCTGCAACGAGGCGCGGGCACCGATCGCCGCCGCATCGCTCGCGCCGGCGAGCGTCGCCTGCTGGGCCTCGATGTACGCTGACACGTCAGCGACGGTCACGCCGCTGTCGGCCAGTTCGACGCTGAGATCCATCGCCAGCTGCGCCGCGGCATCGGCCCCGCCGGCTCGCAGGTCGCCCATCAGGCCGTGCTGAATGATCAGTTCGCGGGCGAGGCGGCGCAGATCCCCGCGGTCGACCATCCGTGTCTCGCCGGGCAGGCCGAGGCAGTCAGCAAAGCGCAGGATCAGCCGCCGACCAAGGCTGTGATAGGTGCTGATCGTCACCGCCGCGGCTTTGGCGGCATATTGCGGGCCGAGGGGCTTGAGCATCGCCGTCAAGCGAGAACGCATCTCTCCGGCGGCCTTGATGGTAAAGGTGACGGCAACGACCGACTCGGGCCCTCCGGCGACAAGCCGCTCAACGAGCATGTGGGCCAGTCGATGGGTGATTACGCGCGTCTTGCCGCTGCCCGGCCCGGCCAGCACCGCCAGCGGCGAGCCCTCGTGCGTGACGGCCAGAGCCTGATCAGGATTGAGCCCGGCGAGAAGGTCCATGGCCGATGGTACCGGGGGAGGACAAAGGGCCACATCAGCAACCGGGGAAATGGCCAAATCAGCAAATGGCCAAATTGCCAAATGAAGGCAGGCACACGAGCGAGTTCAGCTGCTCGGAAGCATCGTCACATTTGGCTATTTGGCCATTTGGCCACTTGGAGATCTGGCCCTTTGGCCCTGTGCCCCTTTCCCCCGGTACCATCCCCCCATGCCCACCGCTGCGCCGAGTTCCACCCCGCTTGCCTCTCTGGCTCCGCCGACGTGCCGGGCGTGGCAGGCGTGCATCAATCCTGCCTGCGGGGCGACGTATCCGACGAGCCAGACACTCGTCTCCTGCCAGGCCAAGCTGCCAGGCGGTGGCATCTGCGGCAGCCTCCTGGATGTGCGATACGCCTGGCCCCCCCCCCCGCATGCCTTCGCGGCCAAGGGCCGCACGCCCGCGAAGGACTGGTCGTTTGTCCGCAGCGTCGCCGGGCCCTACGGGCACCCGGATGCTTCGGGCGTGTGGAAGTTTCGCTCGCTGCTGCCCTTCTTTGATGACGTTTCGCAGATCGCCAGCATCGCCGAGGGGCGGACAATCCTGCAGCGGGCCGACGGGCTGGCGGCCCACCTGGGCTTTACACCGGGCACGCTGCACTTGCAATACGAAGGGCAGAACCCCTCGGGCTCATTTAAAGACAACGGCATGACCGCCGCCTTCACCCACGCCCGCATGGTCGGGGCCAAGGTCTGCGCGTGTGCCAGCACCGGCAACACCAGCGCGAGCATGGCGGCCTACGCCCTGCAGACGGGGATTAAGGCGGTGATCTTCATCGGCGATGGCAAGATCGCCTACGGCAAACTCAGCCAGGCGCTGGACTATGGCGCCCTGACCTTGCAAGTCGCCGGAGACTTTGACGCCTGCCTGGCCCGCGTGCGGTTCATCGCCGAGCGGATCCCGCAGGCGGGGGTCTATCTTATGAACTCGGTCAACCCCTTCCGGCTGGAGGGGCAGAAGACCGTGATGTTCCGCATCCTCGAAGGCCTGGGCTGGCAGGTCCCCGACTGGATCATCGTGCCGGGGGGGAACCTGGGCAACTGCTCGGCCTTTGGCAAGGCGTTTATGGAACTGCAATCCCTCGGCCTGATCGACCGCGTGCCGCGTCTGGCGGTGATCAACGCCCACGGCGCCCGCACCCTCGACCGCGTCTATAACGAACTGGGCTGCCGCTGGAACGGCGGGGCCTACTTCACCGACGGCACCAAGGCCAAGGTCGATGCCGAGTACGCCCGCATGGATGCCGCGGGTGAACGGGCGAGCACCATCGCCAGCGCTATTGAAATCAACCGCCCCGTCAACCTGCCCAAGGCCTTGCGCGCCCTGGAAGTGATGAACGGCCAAGGGTCGTCCTCTTATGACCCCAGCGGCGGCGTGGTCCGCAGCGTGGATGATGACACGATTCGGCACTACAAGGCCCTGGTCGGCAAGTTCGGCTATGGGTGCGAGCCGGCCAGCGCCGCCAGCCTCGCCGGGGCACACCGCCTCTTGCAAGAGGGCGTGATCCGCCCCGGCCAGCGCGTCGCCTG
>JALOQT010000150.1 GCA_025453375.1 Phycisphaerales bacterium
CGATGCCGGTGATCACGCAGGCCCCCGTCGCGGCCAGCGCACCGGTGGCGGCCGCCGCCCCCGCGGCGCCCGCAGCCCCTGCCGCCGCCCCCGCGGCCAAGGCCACCGGCGGTGATGACACCGCGGGCCTGGTCGCCGTCACCAGCCCGATGGTCGGCACTTTCTACGCCAGCCCGAACCCGGACAGCCCGGCGTTTGTCAGCGTCGGCAGCAAGGTCTCGGCCGGCACGACGGTGTGCCTGGTTGAAGCGATGAAGGTCTTCAACGAGATCAAGGCCGAAAGCAGCGGCACCATCGAGCGCGTGCTGGTCCAGAGCGGCGCGGCGGTGGAGTATGGGCAGAAGCTGTTCCTGATCCGGCCGTGAGCGGCGGCTTTTGGCCGAGGTTTCAGGGCCGAGGGCCGAGGGCCGAGTGAAGAGGCAGCAGTAGGCAGGCTCGGCAATGAGGTGCGAAGCGATGGGTGAGGCTGGAGCCATCAAGAGTTTTCGCGACCTCATCGCATGGCGACTGGCGTATGACCTTGGCCTGAATCTCATCCCGCGGCTGTCGAGCTTTCCGGGTGACGAGCGATTTGGATTGGCGCTTCAGATTCGACGCTCAGCCGTGTCGGTGCCTTCGAACATCGCAGAGGGCTTCGGGCGAGGCAGCCGATCCGACTATGTTCGATTTCTCTTCATCGCCCGCGGTTCGCTGTATGAGTTGAGCACCCAGATGGGCTTTGCCTTTGATCTTGGATACCTGCCGGCGTCATGCCGAGCTGAAATGGAAACCCGGCTGGATGAGTGTGAGCGTGTTTTGTGGGGCCTGATTCGATCCTTGCAGTCCAAACCGGCCGAGGGTGACTGATCCCTCGGCCCTCAAACCTCGAAACTTCCTGAACCATGTTCCATCGCATCCTCATTGCCAATCGTGGTGAAATTGCCCTTCGCATTCTGCGTGCCTGCCATGAGCTGGGCGTGGAGGCGGTGTGTGTGTATAGCGAGGCGGATCGTGATGCGCCGTACCTCAAACTGGCGGATCGCGCCATCTGCATCGGGCCGGGGCCGGCCAAGGAGAGTTACCTCAACATCAGCCGCCTGATCGCCGCGGCGGAGGTGGCGGATGTTGATGCGATCCATCCGGGCTACGGGTTCCTCTCCGAGCGGGCGGAGTTTGCCCAGGCCTGCCGCGATGTCAAGATCGAGTTCATCGGCCCGACGCCCGAGGCGATGGGGCGGCTTGGTGACAAGGTCAGTTGCAAACTGGCGGCCAAGGAGGCCGGCGTGCCGGTCTTCCCGGGCAGCGAGGGCGCGATCGAGGACCCCGAGGAGGCGGTGAAGGTCGCGGCGAAGATCGGCTATCCGGTGATCATCAAGGCCAGCGCCGGCGGCGGCGGGCGCGGCATGCGCGTGTGCCACAATGAAGTCAGCCTGCGCAGCAACCTGCAAGCCGCCAGCACCGAGGCGCTCGCGGCGTTCGGCAATGGTGCCGTGTTCATCGAGAAGTACCTCGAGCACGCCCAGCACATCGAGATTCAGGTGATCGGCGACAAGCACGGAAACGCCATTCACCTCTGGGAGCGCAACTGCAGCATCCAGCGCCGCCACCAGAAACTCATCGAAGAAGCGCCCAGCCCCGGCCTGTCACGCGAGACGATCCGGCCCGTCTGCGAAGCGGCGGTGCGGCTGATCCAGCTGGCGAAGTATCACGGCGCGGCGACGTGCGAGTTCCTCATGGACGCCAAGCAGAACTTCTACATGCTGGAGGTCAACACGCGCGTGCAGGTTGAGCATCCGGTGACTGAAGAAATCACCGGCGTGGACATCGTCAAGACGATGATCCGCGTCGCGGCGGGGGAGAAGCTGCCTTATAAGCAGAGTGACATCAAGGTCAACGGGCACGCCATTGAGTGCCGGATCAATGCGGAGGACCCGGCGCGCGGGTTCATGCCGCAGCCGGGCAAGGTGGAGATGTGGGGCGTGCCGGGCGGGCCGGGCGTGCGGATGGACACGCACGTGCACCCGGGGTATGTGGTGCCGAAGTTCTACGACAGCATGGTGGCCAAGCTGATCGTGCATGCCGACACGCGCGAGCAGTGCCTCGATCGCACGGCTCGGGCGCTGCGCGAGTTTGCGATCGGCCCGATCAAGACCACCGTGCCCCTGCATCAGGAACTGATGCAGAACGCCGACTTCCGCAAGGGCGGCGTGGATATTCACTATCTGGAGCGACTGCTGAAGGCTGAGGGGCGGTGAGGGGGGCGTGAGGCATGAGGGGGCAAGTGTCAGGCGTCGGAGAGACGCACCCTCATCCGCCGCCGCTCGCTGGACGCTCGCTTGGCACCTTCTCCCGCGAGGCGAGAGAAGGCTGTTGCTTCGCACATCAACGAATCGCCCAACCCCTTCTCCCGCCTTGCGGGAGAAGGTGCCGAGTGCGGCGTTCAGCCGCACGATGGCGGATGAGGGTGCGTCTCTGCGAGCGTCTCGCACCTTTCGCATCTTGCCAGCTTGCCAATCGTCGCACCCGCCGCGCCGTTGCGCTGCCACTGACCACTCCCCACTGCCCACTGCCTGCCAACCACTCAGTTCCCGCGCCGGCCGCCCTTGCGTCGCGTGCCCTTGTCGGCGACTGAGCGGGATTTGCTGCGGGCTTTGGCTTCCGCGGCTTTCGGGCGGGCTTTGGCGGCTTTGGCGGCGCGCCGGTCCAGCGCGGTGGCGACGCGGTCTTCCTTGGCGCGCTTGGCGGCGGCGCGCTTCGCCGCGGGTGAGGCGGCTTTGACGCGGCCCTTCATCGCGGCGGCCTGGCGGCGCGAGGGCTTGGCCGGGGCGTCGTCGTTCGGCTGCACGTCGGTGCGCGTCGGGGCCTTGGCGCGGTTGCGCGTCGGGCCGGTCTCGGGCAGCATGGCTTCGGCCAGGGCGGCGTCGCTGGTCACGTCATCGGGTGAGACGGCGCCGGCGTCGGCAGGTTCGTCGAAGTAGGCGAGGGCTTCGGCCATCGCGGCCTGATCGTCCTTGCGGCGCTTGGTGGGGCTGCGGTCATCGCCACGCCCGCTGATGGCTTCGGCCTGCTCCATGAAGTTCTTGACCAGGGCCGCGTCGTCGCTGGTGGCGCGCTTGGAGCGGCCCTTGATGACCAGTTTGATCGGCACTTCGTTAAATGGGCTGGCATCGCGCAGGCGGTTGAGCAGGAATCGCTCGTAGGTCTGCGTGAAGAGGTTGGGCTTGTTGACCACCAGGGCGATCGTCGGCGGGTGCACGCCGATCTGTGCCGAGTAGAAGACCTTGGCGAAGCTGCCATCGCGGCTCGGCGGGCCTTGACGTTCGACGATCGACCGCACCAGGCGGTTGAGCGCGCCGGTGCCCATCCGTGCGCCGGACTGCTGCTGCAGTTCGAAGGCCAGGTTGATCGTCTCGCGGACGTTGTCGTTAACCTTCGCGCTGATGAAACTGATCGGGGCATACCACAGGCCTTTGAGTTCCTTGCGGATGTAGGCCTCGTAGATTTCGGGGCTGACCGGCTTGCCGCGCGCGCCCTGCTGGCCGACGGCGGCCTGGCCCTGGGCCAGGTCCCACTTGTTGACGACGATGATGCAGGGCTTGGAGCGGTCGGCCAGCATCATGCCGACTTGATGGTCAACGTGGCTGAGCGGCTCGGTCGCGTCGATCATGAACAGCGCGACATCGCTGCGGTCGATCGCCTGCTCCATGCGGTCCAGGGCCCACCACTCGATGCGCTGGTCGAAGGACTTCTTGCGCCGAAGGCCGGCGGTGTCGATCGCCAGCAGGCTGCGGCCTTCGATCGTGAAGCGGACATCGATCGCGTCGCGCGTGGTGCCGGCGATTTCGCTGACAATCACGCGGTCCTCGCCGGCGAGGGTGTTGACCAGCGTGCTCTTGCCGGCGTTGCGCTTGCCGACGATCGCCAGTTTCATCTCCGGGCTGCCTTCGGGGCCTTCGTCCTTGATGCGCGGGTCCTTGCGCTGGCGGGCGGCCTTGAGCACGCCGGCGGCCAGCACGAAGAGACGCTCGACGAGATCGCGACGGCGATAGTTGTTCTTGGCGCTGGCGATCAGCGGTTCGCCAAAGCCCAGGCCCGCGGCTTCGTAGGCGAAGTTCTCCCACTTCGGGCCGTCGGCCTTGTTGGCCAGAATGACGACCTTGCCCGCGGCGGAGTCCTGCGATTCGCCAGCCGGGCCGAGGCCGCCCTGGCGGAGCAGACGCGCGACGGTTTCGTCCATCGGCGTGATGCCGGCCTGGGTGTCGACGACGAAGAGGACCAGATCGGCGTTGGCGACGGCCTTGGCGATCTGCCCTTCGATGTCACGCGTCAGGGACGAGAGGTCGGCGCCGGCGTCGTCGAACTTGCTGTCATGACGGGTGTAGGCGCCGTAGCCGCCGGTGTCGGTCAGTTCGACCTGAATCGGCTCGCCGCTGTTGGGGCCCTGGCCTCGAAACTCGGGCATGAGGGTGACCAGGGCCGAGACGCGATCGCGCGTGGTGCCCGGGGTG
>JALOQT010000151.1 GCA_025453375.1 Phycisphaerales bacterium
ACGTCAACTGCACCGTCTGCGTCACCGTCAGCGTCACCTGCATAGCCACAAAGCCGACGGCCTCGGCATTCGCCGGCAGCGTGGTGGCGCTGTAGGTGAAATTCGCGTTGATCGCCGAAGGACTCACATTGCTGAGAAGCTGCGCCTGGCCATCAGGCACGCTGAGGTTGCGCGTCCACGGGCCTGTCGTCGAGTTGGTGGCCGAATCGGTACCCAGCGATGACGTGAGGCTAATGAATCGCTCCGAACTCGTGATCGTCACCTGCCCGCGCGTCACCGTCGCCAGCACGCTCACCACGCCCAACGCCAACACCCACGCTGCACGGCTCAGATTCATGGTTCGCTCCTTGAGCACCAAACATCGCCAGTCTCCGATTGCGTCAACAGCCACCGCCCGCACGCCATTGGGCGACCGAGCAAGCTCCGCCGCGGCTGGCCAGATGGGCGCAGCAACAGCCTTCTCACTCGTGAAGTTACTTCAGAGTACCACATCTCCGCCCGCCTGCAAGCGGGACGCCGCCAAATCTACACAGTCTTAGCCGTCTGGGCCGTCTATGCCGTCGCCCGAGATCACTGTCCCTGTGCCAACGAGTATCCCTTGACCCCGTCAAACACACGCAGCAATTCATACGAGCAGACCTGGAACTTCTCGGCGACCTTGTCCAGCAGCGCCACGCACCGCGCCTGGCCGAAGTCACCCGGGCGGTGCCCTTCCTTGAGTTCAAACCGCACGCGGTAATAGTCCACGCACTCGGTATACGCGCTGCCCGTCGGCCACACCTGCGTGCCGCGGTTGCTCACCAGGCTCAGCTTGAAGGGCGTGTCCTCGCAGATCCGCTGCATCTCCTCCGCCACACTCACCGGGCTCAGCGGGGTATCAAGATAGATGTCACACCCCACGACATGACGCACCACGTTGCTGAACGTCCGGATCACCGTCTGGCTCGTCGGCTTCGGCGGGCGGCTGAACGTCGGCCCGCTCTCGGCCTTCTCCGGCACCGCCACCGCCGGCACCGTCGTCGGCTTGCTGCCCAGCAGATCAACGATCGCCTGCACATACGCCTTGGTGCCCAGCACCGGCTTGGAAGCGTCGCCAAAGTCACCCGTGCGCACGCCGCGCTCCAGCGCCGCCAGCAGCGCGTTTTCGATCACCGCCGCCTGCGTCAGCAGCCCGATGTGCCGCAGCATCATCAGGCCCGAGAGGATCAGCGCCGTCGGGTTGGCAATGCCCTTGCCGGCGATGTCCGGCGCCGTGCCGTGCACCGCTTCAAACAGGCTGATGTGCTTGCCGATGTTGGCGCTGGGCGCAAAGCCCAGCCCGCCGACCAGCCCGGCGCACAAGTCGCTGACGATGTCACCCTGCAGGTTCGGCAGCACCACCATCTGATACTGCTGCGGCTTGATCACCAGGTTCATGCACAACGCATCGACGATCACATCCGCCGCCTCGATCTCCGGGAAGTCCCGCGCCGCGGCCTTGTACCGCTCAAGGAACATCCCGTCGGTCATCTTCATGATGTTGGCCTTGTGCCCGCAGAACACCTTCTTCAGGCCAAGCTTCCGCGCCAGTTGCCAGGCAAAGCGATGCACCTCATCGCACCCCGGCGCGCTGATCAGGCGCTTGCACTGGATCATGTCGTTGGACAGGCGATGCTCCACCCCGCCGTACGTGTCCTCGATGTTCTCCCGCACGATCGTCATGTCGATGTGCACGCCCGCCTTGGAATAGACCGTGTGCACGCCCGGCAATGTCCGGAACGTCCGCACGTTGGCAAACGCGTTGAACATCTTCCGCAGCGTGACGTTGATGCTCTTGCCCCCGCCCCCCTTGGGCGTCTCCATCGGGCCTTTGAAGACCAGGCCGACGTCCTCGACGGTCTTGATCGCCTCGTCGGTCATGCCCTTGCTGTTGCCCTTGCCAAACACGCTCGCGCCCATCTCCACGGGCACAAAGTGCAGGTGATTCATCACCCCCGCCGCGCGGAACAGCTCCAGGGTCGCGTCCATGATCTCCGGACCGATCCCATCACCCTTGGCCAAAGCGATCGTCAGTTGCGTCGACATCCTGCTTCCAAACCTTTCCGCGCCGTTCGCTGGCGCTCAAAGCCAGGCCCCGGCCAGCATCCTGGCCAGGACCCTTCCAGAGGCAACGCCGGAACCGCACGCATCCACAGCGCCGGCCGGCCCACCTTCCCCACCACCCCACCGACGCCCCACCCACCGACCCATCCGGGCACGGGCGAAGGGAGCAACCATATGACCCCCCTCGGTCAGCGTCATCCCAGCCCGGACACCACGGGGCACACGGCAGCGAAAGCGTCCGCTTCTCCAAAGTCATCGCTGCTTCAGAAATTTTCCTAGGGGCGCTCACCCCAGCCGCCGTTCGTCGTTACCATAATAGCGTGGTAGTCTTGGCTGAACCATCTGGGTTCCTCTCTTGGAGGCATCTGAATCCCCTTAAATCGGGGGCACTGCTGCGCCTCGTGCTCTTGCTTGTCGTGGTGCTCTGGTGTTTCGGCACCCCTGCCCGGGTGGCAGCGCAAGGGGCGGCTCAGCCGGCAGCCCCTGGGGCACTGGGCACCCGCGTGATCACCTACGGCGGTGATCAAGCTTTCATGCCCATGGAGTATCTCGACGATGACGGCCGCGCACGCGGCTTCCAAGTCGAACTCATCGAAGCGGTCGCCAAGGAGATGAACTTCACCGTCCAGGTCCGCCTCGGGCCATGGAGTGAGATTCACCAGCAGTTCATCGATGGCCGGATCGACGTCGTCGGCATGTTCGAGCGCCCCGAGCGCACGGCGTATGCCAATTTCACCACGCCCCACTCCGTCGCGTTCTCCGAAATCTTCACCCGAAAGGGTGGCCCGCTGATCCCGACCATCGAGTCGCTCAATGGCAGCCCCCTGACAATCATCGTCCAGGACAAGGCGCTGGCCGCGCAGGTGCTGGCCGCGATGCCACGCCCGCCTCGGATGGTGCCCGTCCAGACCGAAACCGAAGCCTTGAAACTCCTGGCCTCCGGCCAGCACGATGCTGCGATCGTCACCAGCACCGGCGGGCGATGGGCCATCCGGACCCAACAACTGACCAATCTGACGACCACCGGCGCCCCGGCCCTTGGTGCCAACGTCAGCCTCGCGACGCGCAAGAACGATGACCTGCTGCTGGCCACGCTCAACACCGGCATCACGCGGCTCAAGGCCTCCGGCGCGTATGACGCAATGTACGTCCGCTGGTTTCCCGAAGAGTCTGAACAGGCGGTGCACTTCCGCCGCGTCGCCATCGGCGCGCTGATCGCCCTGAGCGTGCTGGCCGTCGTGCTTGCCGGGTTGTGGGCGTGGAACCGCACGCTCAAGAGCCGCATCGCCCAGGCCCGGGCCGAGGCCGAGGCGGCGTACTTCGCCCGCCTCACCGCTGAGGCCGAGAGTGCGCGACTCGAACAGGAAATCAGCCGAGCACAGGGCGTCTCGATCATCGGCCAATTGGCGGCCTCGGCCGCGCATGACTTCAACAACGTGCTCATGGCCATCGGCGGCGCGGCGGAGAACCTCCAGGCCAGCAACACCGAGGCCGACCGCCAGCGCAGTTGCCAATACATCCAGCGTGCGATCGACAACGGCCGCGGCCTGACCACCCGCCTGACCCGCCTGACGCGCGTCAGCGGCGCGGTGAACGACCCGGGCACTCGTGTCGATCTGGCCGCCGCCGTGCGCGATGCCCTGCCCCTTGTCGAGCGCCTCTCGGGGCGCAAGGTCCGGGTCATTACCGAGATCGAACCAGGCCCGATCACCATCGCCAGCGACCAATCCAGCCTGCAGCAGGGCCTGCTGAACCTCGCGGCCAATGCTCGCGATGCAATGGCCGCGGGGGGCGAGCTGCGCATCAGCGTCCAGCGGATTGGTGATGAGGCCATCCTGCGCGTGGCCGACAATGGCCAAGGCATGGACCCTGACACACTCAGCCACTGCGTCGAATCGTTCTTCACCACCAAGCCCGAAGGCACGGGCCTTGGCCTGGCGAGCGTCGATGCGCTGGCCAAGCGCGCCGGGGGCAGCCTTTTGATCAACAGCCAGTCCGGCCGGGGGACAATCGTGGAACTGAAATTGCCGATCGCGGCGCCGGCGGCCACCTCGGCTCGCGCGTGAGGCACTCGTCACGCTCGCTCACCGCAGGCCATAGTCCTTGAGTTTGCGATACAGCGTGCGTTCGCCGATGCCCAGCAGTTTGGCGGCGGCCTCGCGGTTGCCAGCCGTCAGACGCAGCGTCTCGCGGATCGCTCGCTTTTCCAGCAGTTCCAGGCTTGTGCCCGCCAGTGAGCCACCCGCACCGCCGCTGCTGGCATTGTCGCTATCCAGGTCTGCCGCGTCGTCAGCCGCGCGGACTTCGTCGGGCACGTGGCGGACGTCCAGCGTCAGACTGGCGAGGTCGCCGCCATCGCCGATCGCGTTGACGATGAGGTTCTGC
>JALOQT010000152.1 GCA_025453375.1 Phycisphaerales bacterium
ATGGGTGAGGTGGGCGGTGCGCCGGGGCCGAAGCGCAGGGCGCAGAGGCTGAGGGCGGGTTCGATCATCCGCGTACTCCGCGCGAGTGGGGAGCGGCGAGCGAGATCGCCGGGGCGGACTGCCAGGTTTCCAGAAGGGCGAGCACGGCGGGCACGTCGCTGAGGTCTTCAAGGGCGGCATCCGGCGCATAGGCGGCCAGGGCATCGACCTCATACGGCCCGGTGGCGACGGCGATGCTGCGACAGTCGTTGACCTTGGCGCAGCGGATGTCGTGGGGCGTGTCGCCGATGACGACGACGGGGCCGCGGCGATCGGTGGCGGGAAGGTTTGTGGCGTGCCAGCGGGTGATGCCGATGGCGGGGAGTTCGTCCCGGCTGAGGCGGGCGCCGTGGAGGCCGCGTGCGTCCTCGGCCCAGACGCGGACGGGGAAGCGGTCGGGATCGATGCCGCAGGCGCGGAGCTTCAGTGAGCCCGTGTCGCTGTAGTTGCCGGTGAGGAGGCCGAGGGTCCAGCAGTCGTGACGCTCGAGGGTGGCGAGCAGGTCCATCACGCCCGGCAGGGCGGTGGCGATGATCTTGGGGTCGCGCAGGAGGATCTGCAGTTGGGCGCGGTAGCGTGCGTGGAAGCTGGCGATGGCGGCGAGGGTGGCGTCGAGGCCGGCGAGGGCGAGGATGTCGCCGATGATCAGCGGGTCGAGCTTGCCGGCGAACTCGATGCTGTCGATATCGACCGCGGGGCCGAAGAGCTCGGCGCTGACGGTGCGCATGGCGTTGATGCCGGCGCGGCTGGTGCTGATCAGCGTGGCGTCGACATCGAAGAGGATCAGCCCTTGGGCATCAGACACGGCAGGCTCCTGGGGATTGGTCGCTTGTGAGAGATTGGGTTGAACTCCAGAGGCCCGGAGGGCCCGGAGAGATGCAGAGGGACGAGAAGGGCGGTGGGTGAGCGTTCGGGGCGCGGATTGCCGGGAGAGTGATTGGTTCGCCAAGGGTGATTGGGTGGGTTTGTTCTATGCCGAGGTTCCGTTTCCAAATGTTGTTCCTGTTCCACGTTTCTTTGCCCTCCTCTGGGCTCTCTGGGTCCTCTGGAGTTTGACTGCCTCTCGGCGTGCGTCAGCGGCGGATGTCGAAGGTCAGTTCGCCGGGCAGGTCTTGCAGAGGTGTGCGGTCGACGTGGGTGATGTTGTCGGTCATGGTGTCGATCAGTTCGTCGAGGCAGGCTACGACGGCGAGGGGGCCGCCTTGGATTTCCATCAGGACGGTGCCGTCGGCTTCGTTGCGGACCCAGCCGGTGACGGGGTGGCGACGGGCGATGGACCTGGCGGTGGCGCGGAAGCCGACGCCTTGGACTCGACCTGTAAATCTCAGCATGAGGCGCACGGGGGAATGTAGGGCTGCGAGGGTGGAGGGCGAGTGGCTCGAGCAGCGGGCTTCTACCATCGGCCCGTGCAGCCAGAGCCTTCTCGACCGTCATCACCTTCCCCGGCGTATGCGTTGCCCTCGGCGTTGGCGGCACAGACGAAGTTTGTGCGGCTCGGCTCGCCGAATGTGCCGGCGCTGATTGCCCATCCGGACTGGACCACGCCTCGGCCGACGGTCATCTGGATGCACGGGCGGACGGTCAGCAAGGAATTGGACAACGGGCGTTACTTGCGGTGGATTCGCGCGGGGTTTGCCGCAGTCGCGCTGGACCTGCCAGGCCATGGCGAGCGGTTTGAAGCGGCCCTTCAGTCCCCCACGCGGACGCTGGATGTGCTGACGCAGATGGTCGGCGAGATCGATCATGTCATCGAGGCGCTGGCCGATGGGTCGGTCTCGGAGGCGAATGTGTTTGATCTGGATCGGCTGGCGATCGGCGGGATGAGCGCCGGGGGCATGTGTGCGCTGCGGCGGTGCTGTGAGCCGCACCAGTTTGCCGCGATTACTGTCGAGGGCACGGCGGGGAACCTCGAGCGGCTGTATCTGGAGCCAACGACGCCCTTGGCGCCAAAGCTCGTGATGCACGACCCGTCGAAAGTGCGCGGGTTGTCGGCCATGGCCAACATGGCCCGGTGGAGGCCGATCCCGCTGCTGGCGCTGCACAGCGAGGCCGACGCGGTGGTGCCGGTGGGGTGCATGACGAGCTTTGTCGAAGCGCTTGGCGGGCACTATGCCAGGCTCGGGGCTGACCCGGCGATGCTGACGATGCGAACGTGGCCGAGCACCGGCGCGCCAGACGAGCACAACGGCTTCGGGCGCGTGGCGGCAGAGGCCAAGACAATCCAGGCGCAGTGGCTGGGGCGGGTGCTGGGTGTGGCGGAATCTGGCGGGCCATAGGGGCCGTGGCGTCGCGCGGTGCAGCAGGCACGTATCATCCGCCACTATGGCCATGCCACCGCAAGCTCGTGTTGATGATGACGCCCTGGCGAAACGCAAGAAGGTGATGGTGATCGCGGCCGTCTGCACGCTGCTGCTGGCGGCGGTGCTGGTGACGATCCAACTGTGGCCAGCCAAGCCGCCGGAGATTCCGACGCGGCCGGCCGATGCCTTCATGGCGAGCGTTCAGCCGGAGATGGCCGAGCATTGGCTCAAGTGGGAACGGGTGACGTGGGAAATCGCCCCCGACGGGCAGACATTGACGTTCAAGGGTTCGGTCGCCTCCCAGGCGGACCTTGACCTGCTCAAGTCGATCCTGGCCAAAGGCACGCCGAGCCTGACGCCGACGATGGACGTCAGCGTCCGCCGGTAAGACTGTCGCGGGGGAACGCACCCCGGGGGCTGGGATTGGGTATGGGTGATGCGTGAGCCGCGCCTGGGTGGATGCTTGAGATGGCCATTCACCCGACCGGGGTATTGGTCGACGCTTCGGTTATCACCCGTGACTGTGAGCGATTGGCAAGGGCGGGAAATGTTTGTTTGCTTTTTATTAGCTGTAACACAATGTGAAGCTTTTTCTTCGCAAGCTGCGCAATACCCCATGTGAGGGGTTGATTTTCGCTGGGAACCTTGTATCTTTCTGCATGTCAGCGGCTTTCCGTCCTGAAGAACGGAGAGGTTTGCTGTAGTCACTGCCCCGTTCTGGGGTGGTAAGAGGTCGCGAGGGCGTCTGCCCGCTGGCGATTCGCCCGGGGACCTTGATTTGAGGAGTCTGGCCATGGTGCACGAAACGCGTCGAACTGGCTCATCCCGTCAACTCGGTTTTACGCTCATTGAGCTGCTGGTGGTCATTGCGATCATCGCGCTGCTCGTGGCGATCCTTCTGCCGGCGCTCAAGGAAGCCCGCGAAGCCGCCCGCGACTTGGTCGAGAAGATCGCCTGCCAGCAGCAGGGCGTCGCTCACACGACCTACACGACGGACATGCGTGACGCCTATGTCCCGTCCGGCCCGCACTGGGACTGGACGCACGGGCGCAACGTTGTGTCGATGGTCATCCGCGATCCGTTCATGCCGAACGTCGAAATCGAGGGGTCGGCCCTGAAGGTTTGGCCGCTGCTGCTTTCGCACTACGCGGCGTATGACAAGGAACTGCTGGTTCGTAACGCGGTGGACCGCGAAGCTTTCCGCACGCGTGGCCGCGGGCCTGGCGCTGGTGCTTCGACCGGCCGCTTCTATCCGCAGTCTGAGACGATTCAAGCGGCGTACTCCTTCCACCCCGCCTTCGGCATGAACGCGGTGTATGTCGGCGGTGCGTATCAGTTCGGCGGGCACCGCAGCGAGAACCGCTTCGGCTTCGCCGACGGTGCCAACCCTCGCACGGCGGGCGGCGCTTTCTATGTCCGGCGCGCTGGCGAGGTCCGCGATCCGTCCAACCTCATGATCCAGGCCAGCACCCGCGGTGGTGATGTGCAGCAGGGCTCGTGGTGGAGCTGGGGCGCATCGGTTCCCAACTCCGGCACGATCCGTCAGGGCTACTGGGCGGCGATGCCGCCTCGTCCGCACCCGACCGGCCGCGGCTCTGCTACGGCCGGCCTGGCGCTCTCCGGCGGCTGGACCAACTCCGACGTCAACGCCCGCATGACTGCGACGAGCCTCCCGGGCGAGTTTGGCAACCTCCGCGTCAATCGCCGCCAGGAAGTCCTCACCTCGATGGCCGATGGCCACGCAGCGTGGGACAAGCTGCAGGACCTGCGCGACATGCGTCGGTGGAGCAACTTCGCCACCGAGGCGAACTGGACCTTCCGTCCGCAGTAAATTCTGCGGCGTGCGTCGAGCAATCTGAGAATTCGCACACGCGGCCGGCTGTCCGGCCGCGTTTTTCGTTGACATCGGCGCGATCGCGGCGTTGCCATCGGCGGGTGTGATGGCGGCTGGAGCACCCGACACGCAGACGTTCGGCCTGGAGGGGCGAGGCTCTCGGACCTCCGCACAGCCGTTGCGACAGGCACCGGCGAGTGACGGCTCGCCGCACCGGCGATAACCCGTTCAAGACGCACGGGCCAAGCCTGCGATGCGGGAAGGTTGGGTCCGGTTTGTGAAACGCCTGTGCAG
>JALOQT010000003.1 GCA_025453375.1 Phycisphaerales bacterium
CTTGTCCTTGAAGTGGACGTAGAACGCGCCGGGGGTGTAGCCGCAGGCGGTGGCGAGCTGGCGCATCGACACGTGCGCAAAGCCATGCTGGACGAAGAGCGTCCGGGCGGCGTCGAGCATTTTCGTTGAGCCGTGCATGGGTGGGGGGAGAGTGGCGAGTGATGAGTGATGAGTGATGAGTGATGAGGAAGGCCGGTGACGTGTCATCTTCTCGTCACTGGCCACTCGTCACTCGTCACTTACTTAAAGACGATCGCGGGTTCGACACGGATGACTTTGATCAGGGCGAGGCTGGAGGCGAGGATGCAGATGATGGTGATGGCCCCGCCGGTGACCAGCAGCGTCTGCGGCAGGAGTCGGAAGGCCAGTTCGCTGTTCTTGATGATGACCGCGAAGCCACTGGCCTCGCCGACGCCCAGGCCATAGCCGATGAGGCCGACGATCAGGGCCTGCAGGCAGATCATGCCGAAGAGGCGGATGGTGCTGGTGCCCATGGCCTTCAGCGCACCGAACTGCTTGATGTTGTCAGCGGTGAACTGATAGAACGTCTGGCCGGCGATGGCGGTGCCGACAAGGAAGCCCAGGACGACGGCGATGCCGAAGTTGATGGGGATGCCGGTGAACTTCATGAAGTAGCGAACGGTCTTCCACGAAAAGTCCCACGCGGGCATGGCCAGCAGGCCGGTTTCGGCTTCGATGCGGTCGGCAATCTCGCGGATGCGGGCATCGCGCTGGGCGGCGGTGGGCAGGGTGTTGGCCGTAGCGGTGTCGTCGGCGATCTTGACACAGATGAAACTCATCAGCCGGCGCTCGCGCGGGGCGAAGCGGGTGGCGCGGCTATAGGTCGTGTAGATCACCGGCTGGCTCTGGAACGTCCGCTGCACACGGCAGATGCCCACGACGATGGCGCGCTTGTCGTTGAGTTCCAGCACATCGCCGATTTGCAGGGGCGTGGTTTTGGGCTGGCCCTTTTCGTCGAAGGTTGGTTGGCCTTCGCTGTCGAGGACTGGGCGAGCGAGACGGCCGCGGGCGCCGACTTCATCGACGATGACGCCGTCGGCCTTGCGGAGGTCTTCGAGCGTGCCTTCGACCATGACGGGCGGGCCGGCGGCGAGGGAGGCGTCATCGATGCCGATGACGTTGCAGTTCTGGAATGTGCCATCGGCCAGTCGTGCGCGGAGGATGCCCTTGTAGAGGGGGACGGCCCACTGCACGCCTTCGACGCCGCGCACGCGGTAGAGCTTGGTGTCCTGCATGGGCTTGGTGTCGTCGATGAACTGCACCTTCGGATCCATGACCCAGATGTCCGGATAGCCGGTGTCGGTGATGAAGCCGAAGGTGCGGGTCATCAGGCCGACGAAGATGGAAGACTGCTGGGTGATGAGCATCGCGGCAAAAGCGATGCCCAGAACGATGCCAAAGTATTTGGCCCGATCACCGACGAGCATTTTGATGGCGACGAAGTTCATAGCGGAGTGTTGGGGGAGTTATTGCACGGAGACGCGGAGTCGCGGAGGGGAGAGGGGTGGAACTCAAAGGGCTCGAAGGGGGAGAAGAAGAAAAGTGATAGAGACAGACAGGGAGTGGGGGTTGGGGTTGTCCTTGTTGAGGGGCAGTCTGTGTTTCTGATGCCTGATGCCTGATGGCTAATGGCTGATGCCTTCTGTCTGATGCCTTCTCCCCCGACATTCAATCTGGGCGGGGTGATTGGGGGAGGGGCCAGAGGGCGCGGCCGGTCCAGCGGGTGGGGTCTTGGCGGATGATGTCCAGCCAAGTCAGGGGCAAGCCGTCAACTTCGGGCATCCATTCGCGGGTGGGCTCGCCCAGCGTCCGGAGCCAGGCGACGAGGGCTTGCGGGGTGATGGCGGGGTCATAGCCATACGTTGACCAGTAGCGGCTCAGTTCGCTGAAGTTGACCAGCACGTGCGTCGCGGGGGCGAAGGGGGCTTGGGGGTTGTGCTGAGTCAGGGCCTCGCGCTGCTTGATGGCGGCTTGCAGCAGCGTGGTCCAGCGGGCGGGCTGGGTGGAGGCTTGGTCGATCGCCAGGCCCAGGGGTGAGCGGTCCCACACGGTGTGATAGATGACCGCGCGGGTGGCCAAAGGCGAGGCGGAGAAGTAGAGCGGGGTGGCGTCGCCCAGCAGCAAAACTCGCTGTGGCGGCGAGGCGCTGGACGCGGCGCTGGGTGGGGTGCTGGGTGGGGTGCTGGGTGGGGCGTTGAAGGTGAGGTTGATGAGGACTTCGGGCGTCGCGGCGTCGAGACGCTGGTTGAACTGCTCGGGGGTGAACTCGGCGCGGCGGTCGCGGACGAGTTGGCCGGTGATGAGGCTGACGCCGCCGAGGAGCGTGGCGTTGGGCCGGCCCATGGGCTGGGTGAGCCAGGTCTGGGCGAGGGCGGCGGTCTGGATGATGGGGATAGCGCCGAGGGCGATGATGGCCAGTCGGGCAGGTTGGAACCCCCCCCCCCCCACTGCCCCACGCGCATGGAGCATGAGGCCCAGCAGCACGCCCAGGGCGGCGCCGAGGAACGGCAGCATGGGCATGAGGAAGCGGGCTTGTGCGTGGGTGAAGAGTGCCCAGGCGATGCACCCGGCGACGAGCGCGCCGAGCAGGGCCAGGCCGAGGGTGCGGGCACGCGGGCGCATGAGCAGGGCGATGATGGCCAGGAGGCTGGCGGGCCAGAGGATGCCCCATTGCGGGTGCATGAAGCCGCGGGGCGCGCGATCGATGGTGGCCATGCCGCCGGCCAGGGGGGTGCCCATGTCAAAGAGCAGTTCGAGTTGGCGGAGGAAGGAGCCTTCGGGGCCGTGGCGTGCGGCGAAGTTGGCCAATTGCGCTTGCGACCATCCCCGGGCCTCTGCGCCGGCGGTGCCAAAGAGGCGGAAGCCGGCGGGGAAGATGGGGTTGGCGATGGCCAGGTAGTTTCGGATCAGGGGCGGGGCGAAGGCGATGATGCCGCCGAGGAGGCCGAGGGCGAGCATCGCTGGCCAGGCGCGGGGCGGGGTGGTCCAGAGCAGGAGCAGGCCGATGCCCGGCCCGGCGATGAGCAGGGCGGTGGGCTTGCACCCGGCGGCGACGCCCAGCAGCAGCGCGACGAGCAGCGCCCGGCGCTGCGGCGAGAGTGACGGGTCAATCGCGAGCATCGCCGCGCCAGCGATCATGGCGACCATCGCCATTTCGTTGTAGGCCAATGAGCCGGTGACGACGCTCCAGGGGGTGGTGATGATGGCGGCGCCGGCAAGGCCACCGGCAAGGGAGGGCGCTCGCGAGGGCGCTTGGGAGGGCGGGGCGTCGTCGCTGTCGGTGCGGAGGATGCGGCGGAGCGCCAGGCTGGTGAACCGGCCGACGAGCAGGGCGGCGAGGATCGTCAGACCGGTGTGGAGGTAGTGCGTGGCGATGACGCCGGTGCCCTCGCCGCGGATGAGGTCGGCGCCAAGGCCGGTGTGCTTGAGGGCGGCGATGTGCAGGAAGGCGGCTTCGACGTAACTGGGCAGGAAGGAGTAGACGTTGTGCGGGAGGGGCTGGAGGCGCTGGCCATCGGCCCACTCCTGCACGAGCGGGAGGTGATAGGACATCGCGTCAAACCCACCGGCCTCGCTGCGCCAAAGCCAGCCGGGCGGGCTGGCAGCGGCGCAGAGCAGCACGGCCATGGCGCCGATGGCCAGCATCGACGTGCCCGGGGCCTGGATGATGCGGCCCTTGCGCTGGACGAAGCGGAAGCCGTGCGAGAGCAGGAAGCCCAGGCCCACGAGCGTCAGCGCGATGGCGACATAATGACCTGTCCGGCCGGAGAGCAGGCCGGCCCAGCCCAGCAGGTGATTGAGCCAGAGCATCGCGGCGGGGCCGAGGGCCAGGGCGAGCCAGCGGAGGTCGGCGTGGTCGATCGGCGTATTGCGGCGTGGCCACGAGAGGGCCAGGCGGGCCAGGGGCAGGCCCAGGCCGATGGCGCTGGCGAGCCAGAGCAGCGCGATGAGGCCAGCGGAAAGCAGGTTGCCGGCGAGGCTGACGACGCCGAAGATCGGATCCTCACCTGGGCCCAGGCCGGTGGCCGAGAGGGCCAGGGCGAGCATCAGCGGCAGGGCGATGAGGCCGGTGAGCCAGGCGTGGCGGAGGAGGCGTTCGGAGCGAGGTGGGAGGGCATCAGCGTCCGACGGGGAACCTTGGGCGGCTGGCGGTCCTGGGTTCGGGGTGTCGGCCATGGCGATAGAGTATCGCGGACATGAGCATGCCAACGTCCATTACGATTACCGAGCCGGCGTGCGCGGTGTTCCGACGACACTTGCGGTCGGTGGGGCTGAAGTACACGCCGGAGCGCGCGCGGGTGCTCGATGGTGTGCTGGGCACGAGCGGGCCGTTTCTGGTTGATGACCTGGTGCGGGCGCTGGCTGAGGGGGAGCCGGCGGTGAGCAAGGCCACGGCGTATCGCACGATCAAACTGCTGACCGAGAGCGGCTTGCTGCAGCGCCTGCTGCTGACGGGGGAACAGAGCCACTACCAGCTCGCGCTGCCGACGGGGCACAGCGCGGTGATCGTGCAGACCGACAGCGGCGCGGCGGAGGCGGTGGATCTGCCCGCGGGCGTGCGCGAAGCGGCGGAGAAACTCGCGGCCAGCCGCGGACTGCGGGTGGAACACGTGCAACTGATCGTGCACGCAGCGGTGAAGTGAATCCTTTCGCCTTTTGCCCGGAGGCGCGGAGAGATCGCGTGGGGTGTGTATTGGGTACCCCGGACCTCCGGGCCGGGCGTCTTGCACACCCGAGGAACGTGCGAGCGAATCGCAAGCCCGCCTTCGCGGTTGTGTGAAACGTGCTGAGACACGGGTTGCAGTGGCGTTCGAGGAGTCGGGCATCAGCGGCGGTCCGCCCGGCCCGGAGGTCCGGGGTACCCGCACATCTTCGCGGCCAGCAGGATCGCTTCGATCATGCTGGTGGGGTCGGCCTGGTTTCGGCTGGCGATGTCGAAGGCGGTGCCGTGCGCGGGGCTGGTGCGGGTGATGCGTCGGCCTTGCCAGCGCAGGCCGGCGGTGGTGTTGACGGTGCGGCGGCGGTCGATGAGTTTGACGGGGATGAGGCCCTGGTCGTGATACATCGCCACGACCAGGTCATAGTCGCCATCGGCGGCGTGGTTGAAGACCGCATCACCCGGGACCGGGCCGATGACGGTCAGGCCTTCGCGACGGCAGGTGTCGATCGCCGGGTGCAGGAGGCGGAGTTCTTCATCGCCAAACATGCCGCCTTCGCCGGCGTGCGGGTTGATGCCTGCGACGGCGATGCGCTGCGTGGCGATGCCCAGCTCGACGCACGCCTGATGGCCAAGTCGAATCCGCGAGGCGACGAGCGCCGGCGTGAGCACGCGGGTGACGTGGGCCAGGGGGATGTGGATCGTCGCCAGCACGACGCGCAAGGTCGGGCCGATGAAGAGCATGCCGCTGTCGGGCGAGGCGAAGGCCTCGGCCAGCAGCTCAGTGTGGCCGGGGTGGGCGGTGTGGCCGGCGCGGTGCCAGTGATCCTTGCTGATCGGCGCGGTGACGAGCGCATCGGCCTGGCCAGCCTTGACGGCGTCGATCGCGTCGAGCACGGCGCGGTGGCTGATGGCGCCGGCGTCGGCAGCGGTGAAGGTGTCGCTCAGCGGTGTGTACGTCGTGCGGCCGAAGAGGCGCAGCGTGCAGGCGGCGATGACGCGCGGGTCGGCCTGGGCCTTGGCGACGATCTCGGGCCCGATGCCGGCCGGGTCGCCCAGGCTGACGGCCAGGACGGGTTTGCGCGTGTCAGAACGAGTCACGGAGGGATCGTACACTTTGCACGTGCTGGACGCGTTCCCCTTCATCTTTACCGGCGTGTTTGTCCTGCTTGCGACGGGCGTGTTTTTCTATTGGCGCCGGGCCTATGGCGTGAGCCGCAAGGATGATCAGATTCGCGGACCTGAGTCTTCGGACCAGGTCGTCCGGCGCGACCCTTACAACCGGGAGTGATTGGCCAGCGTGCGGGCGTTATCGCACGCGTTGCGTGTCCAGCGGGAACGCGGGGCGGTTGCAGACTTGCCAAACGGCCGGAGTGTGGTACGGTGTGCGCATGGGCTCGCTGAGATGCAGAGACAATGTGGTGGGCATGCCGTGCGCGATGCGCGGCGTGGTGTGTGCGCTGGGCATGCTGGTGGGCGCGATCATCGGGGCGGGGGTGATGCTGACAGGCTCGGTGGCCATGGCGCAGAGCACGCCGGCGGCGGATGCGCCGATGGAGCGGCGTGTGGAGGAATCGCTGCGGACGCGCATCGCGCGATTTACGGGCGATGAAACCACGATTGCCGCTGGCGTGCTGGCGACGGGCGACATGGGCATGCTTGCCGGCGTGCCGGTGCGGATGCGGTGGCGGCTGGAGATCGACGGCCCGGCGGCGACCCCGGAGAAGCGAGCGGAGGAACAACTGCTGGACCCGACCGGCGCCAAGCGTCCTGTGCGGGTGATTTCGCGTGAACTGGTCGCGGGGCCGCAGGGCGTGCGGCTGATGGAGAGCTATCCGGCGAATGTGGCGGTGCCGCCGGTGACGATCGGGTGGACCCGGGCCGAGACGTGGATGCTGCGCGATGGCGCGATGGAGCGGTCCGAAGTGGGCGTGGCGGATGCTGGCGTTGAGGCGGGCGGGGCGGGCGGGGCGCGGCCGATGTATGCGCGACGTGCCGCGGCGTCGGCCGTTGGCGATGTGATTCGCCTGCTGCGGCCGGAGTTGGGGGGCGTCAGCAGCGGGGCGGGCGCGATGCAGGTGCGATCGGTGCGTGTGACGGGCACGCGCTTTGAAGCCACGCTGGGCCTGGCCACGAGCACCGCCGAGGCGGATCGCACGACAATTCGCGGTCGAATCGAGCCGCGGACTGGGGCGGTGGTCATCGACGAAGCGACGCTGGCCGGGGGCGAGCGATTGACGCTCAGCGAGCATGTGTCGCTGGGCGAGGCGCTGGCGGGGGCGATGGCCGGAGCGGGTGGCACGGGGACTGGCAAGGGGGGTGTCATTCGACCGGAACTGGCTGGCGAGATGATCGCCCGTCGCGTGCGGATTGATGTGCCGGCGGGTGATCGGGGCGAGGCGCTGCGGGCGACGCTGTGGTGGGAGGATGGGGCGGTGCTGGATGAGGCACTGGCCAGCGCCAGCGCGCGCGCGCCCGAGGCGATGGCCACCATCCGTCAGACGGTGCACCCGAATATGACCAACTTCGTTGAGGGTGGTCGCTTCTGGGCCGAGCCGATGCTGCCGACGATCCCGACGGACAACGCCTCGCCGATCGGCGGGGGTGGTGGGGGCGGCGGGGGTACGCAGTTGCTGATCGGCCTGGCCGCGGCGACCATCACGCTGGTGGTGCTGGTGCTGATGGCTGGGCGCAAGTGAGCGCTGGGCAGGGCGCGCGGGCTTGGCCGAGCGCGATCAGGGCAGCAATGCGTGCAGGTTGTCAGGGAAGTGATCCTGGCGCAGCGGGCGATAGCCGCGGGCGAAGTCAGGGATGTCAGCCTCGGGCAGGGGGCGATTGGTCACCGGCACGGGTGGGCCATCCCACTGCAGCTGCACGACGCGGCGCGAGGTGGGCAGGACCGTCAGATGCAAGGTCTGACGCGGGATGGGGTTGTTGGTGTCCTGGGGGAAGAGGTCCGACGCGTCGAGGCCGAAGTAGTGCGGGCCGGCGCGGGCGATCCAGAAGCGGTGGTGGGCCGGCAGATCAACCGGGGCGAGGGCATCCAGCCGCAGGGTGATGCTCTCGGCGGTGTTGCCTTGCAGTTCGGCGTCGAGCAGCGCGATGGTCTGCTGGAGCTGGTCCTTGCTGCGGCCGGCTATGAGCTGGCCAAGCAGCATGCGGACGACGCCATAGCCCAGCAGGCCGATGCCGACGATCGCACACAGACCGGCGCTGACGGCCACGACCGTGTTCGCCGTCGACGCGACGGGCTGGCGCGCCACATAAAGCAGCACGCCCAGGCCCACCAGCAGCGTGACGGCGCCCAAGACGATGTGCTTGCCCGCAAAATTGCCGACGGATCCGCGGCGGTGCAGCCCGGCGATCAACTCGCCCGCGGCCTGGCGCTGCTCGCCAGTCATCGGGTGCGAGTGGGCGTGGTATGACTCGGTGGTGATGGTGGTCATACTCACGGCTGGGGGGCTTTGGCGGAGCGGGGGGGGCGGGCGGCGTGCTGGAGGGCCAGCAGGCTGTAGGCGGTGATCAGTTCCGGATTGTTTTCCATCCAGCGATCATCCAGCGACATGAATGACCCGTCGGGCTGCTGCAGGCTGAGCAGTTGCAGGATCAGATCGCGACGCCACGAGCGCTGCGTGGTGCGGCCCGCGGCGTCGATGACCGGGACCTGCTCCTGCCCGCTGGCGTCCATCGCGCGGCTCAGCATCAGGTAGTAGTAATACTGCCCGTCGGTGCCCATGCCGGGGTTCTGCGTCATGGTGTAGTGGCGGCTGAGGAACTCACGCAGCGCGATGACGCGCGGGTCATCAGCCTTCAGCCCGGCGTAGATATAGCTCTTAAAGCCGAGATACGAGACGCTGCCATAGGCGCGAAGGCGCGAGACCTTGGTGCCGTCGGTCATGGTCTCTTCGATTGTGCCGGCAAAGGAGTTACCCAGGCCGAGGTTGCCCTCTCCGAGGCTTTCGGGGTTGGCGTTTTCAGCGGTGGCGTAGATGAAGCCGCCCTGGCGCGAGCCCTTGGCAAAGGGCCGATCGTTGACGACCTTGCCAGTCGAGTCGGTCTCGAGCATCTGGCAGCGTTGCAGGAAGGCCAGGGCACGGACGAAGACCGGGTCATCACTGGGCACGCCCGCGTCGTGGAAGGCCTGCAGGACGAAGGCGGTGTTGGAGAGGTCTGGCCGACCGCGATTGCCATAGCCCCACCCGCCGTAGAACGCGTGCGACTGCGGCACGGCTTGCGGAGCCTCCTTGCCGCCGACGCCGCCGACGCCCAGGCCGCCGGTCACGCCCCACTGGCTCTGGCGCAGGAAAGCGATGGCCTTGGTGACGGCCTCGCGCGCTGCGGGCGTGTCAATGCGGACCAGCGTAGAGACGGCGATGGCGGTGTTGTATGACGGGAGGATCGTGTCATAGATGCCGCCGTCGGGCTTCTGGTGGCTGAGGATGTAGGCGACGGCGCGATCGATCGAGGGCTGGAGGCTCGTGCGTGCTTCGGGTGGCTGCAGGAGCATGCCGTTGAGCGCCAGGGCGGTGATGGCCGGCAGGTGCGGCTGGCCTGGCTTGGATGGGACGGACCACCCGCCGCTGGCATCCTGCCGCGCGACGAACCAGGCGATGGCCTGATCGATGCTGTCGTGGGCGTCGTCGGTCAGCGCGCCGAGGGCGTTGCGCGGCGCGGCGGACGGCGCGGCACTGGACTGGGCGCCACTCTGGGCGCTCGCTGTTGCGGGCGGCGCATCGGCCAGGGCGGGCGAGGCCAGCGCGGCAGCAAGTTCGGGAACACACGCGAGGGCGAGCATCAAGACGCGTGACGCGTTGGATGAGAGCATGGCCAAGTTTATGCAACCGGCGTTGCTGCGCACGCCGCGCAGATGGGTTGGCGTGCAACGGGCGCGCAGGCGAAGAGGCCCACTGGGTACCCCGGACCTCCGGGCCGGGCGAATGGCCAGAGTTTCACGCACGCAGCGAGGCCCCCCCTCTCGGAGAGAGGGGGTACCCAGAGGCACCACGCCTCAGCACCCGGCGAAATAGGTGCCAAGGAAGACGATGATGTCATCGGCGGTGAACTGGGCGTCGGGCGTGGGGCTCTGGTTGGGGCCTGCGACGTCGGCGCGCGCGTCGCTGGCGAAGTACCAGCCGAGGTAGACGATGATGTCGTCAGCCGTCAGCGAGCCATCGGGCCCGACGCTCTGATTCGGCCCGGCGACGTCGGCATCGCACCAGCGGACGCGGACGAGGCTGCGGTTGCCGCCCAGCGTGGACGTGTTCGTGGCCGAATCCTTCAGCGTCACGCCGAAGTAGGCGTGCCAGTCGTTGGCGAAGGTGAGGCGTTGATCGGCGAACGCCTGCACGAAGCGGGCTGGCCCACCCGCGCCGATGCTGGCCGGGGCGACCTGGTCGGACTGACGCAGCAGCACGCGCTGGCCGTTGACCACCGCGACATTGCGACGCTGCGCATCGGCGTTGTTGCTTGCGCCGACGATGATCCAGTCGCCGCGATGATTGGCAATCACGTCGGTGAAGCTCGTCCAACGATCAGTCGAGTTGGGGGTGATGAGGCTGGAGGGACTGGTCACATCGGTGCTGGCGATCAGCTGGCCGTTGCGGATCATCGCCGAGCCGCCGGTGGAGGGCGTGACACGGGCGAACCAGTCGCCGTTGGAGTTCATGCGGGGCAGTGAAATGCCGGCGATCGTCGCGCCCGAGAGGCCCGGCACCGGCTGGCCAGACTGCAGCACCACGCTGTTGTTGACAATCAGCACCTTTGGCCCGGTGGAGGCGATGGCCAGTTCACCGAGGGCCAACCAGTTGTTGCCCGTCGCGTCGACGCGGAACTCGTTGGTGTCGATATCGCCGATCACGTCGGTTGTGCCGTTGGCCTGGTTGTTGGGGATCGTCGCGAGCGTCTGGGCCGGGGCGCTGGTGGCGTCGGCCAGCATGCCCGCTTCGGTCACGGGGCCATTGACAAGGTTGGCAAAGATCGCCACGCCCGTGGGGGTGTTGCCGACGAGCGCGATCGAGCCGTTGCTCAACGTCGCGCCCGGGAAGGCTGGCAGCGGCGTGAGGGCATTAAACGCAAGCGAGGGCGCGCCGTTGTTGACCGTCGAGACCGAGCGATAGATCTGCGAGCCGTTGTTGCCCAGGGCCCAGTCACCATTATCCAGGAACCGCATGACCGACCCACCGATGTTGTTGATCACCTGGGTCGGCGCAAACTCCGTGACGCCCGACTGAACGACGCGCGTCAGGCTCAGGCCCGAGCCGCGGATGACCGTGTTGCCGTTGGCCGTCGGCGTGACGCTGGTCGTCGTCGTGAAGGTCCAGTCGCCGACCGTCGGGAAGCGGCCGCCGTTGAGCACGTTGGTAAACACGTCGCCCGGCTGGCCGGGCACCTGCACCTTGGGGTGGTCGGCTGGGAAATGGGCCGAGGTCGGCGTCGTGAGATTCGTGATGCCGATGACCAGTTCAATCGGCGCGGCATGCACCGCGATCGGCGCAACAGCAGCCAGGACGAGCAAAGCGGGAGTGAGGTGGCGGGTCATGGGGAATCTCCAATGGTCGAATCGCGCAGAAAACGCGCGGTGCGGGCAGGAGTAAGTATGCGCCAGACCACGCCTGGCGGTTGGGAGGTTGGGCCAGTTTGTGGTGGAATCTCGGTGAAGTGCGGGGGCGGTTGGGGCGGGGGCAGTGGTGCCGCGCGATTGAGCTGGCGATACCTGGCGGCATAGGCAAAAATACTGAGTTCGATGACGACGGGTCTATGTTTGGTGTTTACACGGATATCTTCGTCCGAAAATGGCCGGGGCGAGGGGGCGACGGGTCGAAACCACCCGGGGGGCGGCGGGCGTAGGGTCAGGGAGTCGGATCACCAGGCGGGCGGGCAGCACGAGCAACACATGGCCAAACGGGCAAGCACATCTAGGAGGAGCACGACCTCGTCGGCTGGCGGGAAGGCCAAGGCCAAGGCGTCGGCCGCGGGTCGGGCGGCGGGGCGTGGGCGGGCGGCGAAGGCCGGCGCAGTCACGGATGATGGTGCGCCATTTGACCCCAGCACCGGCGAAGTGCTGGATGTCGAGATCGACGGCGGCGAGGATGCGGGCGAGATGGGCGGAGGCAGCGGGGCGGCGCTGGTGATCGTCGAAAGCCCGGCCAAGGCCAAGACCATTAATAAGTATCTCGGCGGCGGGTACAAGGTCATGGCCAGCGTCGGGCACGTGCGCGACTTGCCCAGCAAGAACCCCAAGGGCGTCAAGAGCCCGGTGCCGGGCGTGGACCTGGAGCATGACTTTGCCACCAGTTACGAAATCCTCGATGGCAAGGACAAGGTCATCAGCGACCTGAAGCGCACGGCTCGCAAGGCCAGCACGATCTACTTCGCCACTGACCCCGATCGCGAGGGTGAGGCGATCGCGTGGCACCTGGCGGAGGAGCTGGGCATCAAGCCGCAGATTGCCAAACGCGTGACCTTCAACGCGATCACCAAGGCGGAGGTGCAGCGCGGCCTGGCGGCGGCGCGGCCGATCGACATGGACCGTGTCAACGCGCAGCAGGCGCGGCGGGTGCTTGATCGCATCGTGGGCTACCAGGTTTCGCCCTTCTTGTGGAAGAAGGTCGCTCGCGGGCTGAGCGCCGGGCGCGTGCAGAGCGTAGCGGTGCGGCTGATTGTCGAACGCGAGCGCGAGATTCGCGCCTTTGTGCCTGACGAGCGATACGAAATCGCCGCGTGCTTCACGGCGGAACTGGCCAAGGCCTCGGGCCTGGCGGAGTCCTTTGCCAAGAAGCTCAGCGAGCGCGACAGCAAGGGAGCCGGGCCGAGCCAGAAGGACCTGACGGCGTGGCTCAACGAGCACGAGGGCGTGCGTGCTGAGCTGACGCACGTCGGCGATGCGGCGTTTGACCTTGGCCTGACGGCGGCGGACTTTACCGAGGACAAGAGCACCGCCCTGGCGAGCCGCGCGATGGAGATCGCGCGATTGGCGGGTATGCAGAACGTCTCGCTGAGCACGCGTCAGGATGAGGCGGGCAAGGGCCCGGCGCGGTTCGTGCGGACGATCAGCGGCGCTATTGACGTGCGGACGAAGTATGCAGTGAAGGATCTGGAGACCAAGCGGACGACCTCGCGCCCGCCGCCACCGTTTATCACCAGCACGCTGCAGCAAGCCGCGGCAAACCGGCTGGGCTTCGGCGCGCAGCGCACGATGGGCGCGGCCCAGGCGCTCTATCAAGGTGTGGACATCCCCGGCGAGGGGCCTGTCGCGCTGATTACGTACATGCGAACCGACAGCACGCGCCTCAGTGGCGAGGCGCTGAGCATGGTGCGGGACTTCATCCCCAGCGCCTACGGCCCGCAATATCTGCCCGAAAAGCCCAACTTTTTCGGCAGCAGCAACAAAGACGCGCAGGACGCCCACGAAGCGATCCGCCCGACGAGCATGGCCTATCCGCCCGGGCCGAAACTGGAGAAAGCCCTGGCCAATCGGCCGGACCTCTTCCGACTGTACAAACTGATCTGGGATCGTTTCGTCGCCTGCCAGATGAAGCCGGCAGAGTGGGACAGCACGGCACTGACGATCGTCGGCGGGGCGGAGGCCAGGACCCCGCTGACCTTCCGCGCGACGGGGCGCGTGCTGGTGTTTGACGGGTTCCTGCGGGTGCTGGGCAACTTCGGCAGCGATGAGGCGCAGTTGCCGGCCGTCAAGGTCGGCCAGGCGCTGGCGCCATTTCATGGCGAGGCCAAGCAGAAGTTCACCAGCCCGCCGGCTCGATACACCGAAGCGAGCCTGATCAAGACGCTGGAATCCGAAGGCATCGGCCGCCCGAGCACCTATGCCAGCATCATCGGCGTGATCCAGGATCGCAAGTATGTCGAGCAGATCGACCGGCGGTTCTACAGCACGGATATCGGCGAGGTCGTGACGGACATGCTGATCCAGGCCTTCCCGGATCTGCTGGACCTGGGCTACACGCGCGACATGGAAGGGCAGCTGGACAAGGTCGAGGAGGATCATCTCGACTGGGTGGACATGCTGCACAAGTTCTACGAGCCGTTCAAGAAGCGGCTGGATCGCGTGCTCGATGAAGTCAGCCACGCCAAGGCCGAGACGACGCCCGCACCGTTTGCCTGCCCCAAGTGCGAGGCGGCCCGCAAGGCCAAGGGCCTCGGCCCGGCGGGGACGGTCTATCGCCTGGGCAAGAACGGGCGGTTCCTAAGTTGTGCGACGTATCCGGAGTGTGACTACGCCGCGCCGGTCGATCGCGAGGGCAAGCCCAAGCGCATCGAGACCAGCGGGGTGGCGTGCCATAAGTGCGGGCGCGGGATGATCCTGCGTGATGGGCGCTTCGGCGCATTTCTGGGCTGCTCGGGCTACAGCGACAAGGCCAACCCGTGCGACGGCATCCTGAAGCTTGACAAGAAGGGACACGTCGTCGCGCCGACGGCCCCGCCATTCACCCCCGAGCCGGAGATCGCCTGCCCGAAGTGCGGTGGGGCGTGCTATTTGCGGCCTGGCAAATATGGCCCGTGGCTGGGGTGCAGCAAGTTCCCCAAATGCCGCGGACGAGGGGACTTCAAGAAACTGGCCGAGGCGGAGCAGAAGCGGCTGATCAGCGCGCTGGAAGCCCATCAGAAGGACCACCCCAGCCCGATCATCAAGACCGTCGAGGGCAAGGCCCTGACCGGCGCCGATGGCAAACCCCTGCCCACCGCCCCACGGATCGATAACAAGGACGGCCCAGGCAGCGCCAGCGACACGCCCGAAGGCAAACGCGGCGAGAAGGTCGAAGTGCTCGATGCCAGCATCGAAGTGTGAGGCGAAGGTCAATTCGGCGCCGCTGCGCTCTGGCTTGCTGCAGCCCAGCACGGGCGGGGCGGTATGCACATTCGTCTGCATTTCAGGGACAGGCTCCTGTCCACAGTGACGCGTGATGGCTCGTGAACCTGACTGGGCGCCGTGTCGCCCAGTGCGGGCGAAGGCCGGTCAAGACCGGCGGCGTGACTGAAACCAACTCTGACCCTGGCCCGCGCCGAGAATCGTCGCTGGATGTTCACTTGGCCGATACACTTTGACGCTTATGCACGCTGATCAGGCACGATCCCGGATTCGACGCATCCAACTGGCCGCGGTGGCGCTGGTGTGCGGTGCGGGCGCGGCGGCGCTGGTGCCCGTCAGCGCGCCGGAGGTCGAGCCCATCACCGTGCCGGAGGCCAAACGTCCGGCCAGCAACCCGGCCGGGGCGCAGAGCGTTGTGCTCGATGACGCCTCGCTGGCGCTGGCGGCCAAATCCATCGCGCCGCCGGTGGTCAAGCCCGTCAAGCCGGAGACGAAGGACGAGCCGGTCGTCGTCGTGCCGCCCCCGCCGGTGCTGCGATATCTGGGCAGCCTCGTGACGCCCTCGGGCGCGCGGGCGCTGGTGAGCCTGAGTGATCGTCAGCGTTTCGTCAAAGCCGGCGACACGCTGGGGCAGGACACCGTCACCGAGATCACCCCCAACTACATCACCATCAAGGCCGGCGAAGAGACCAAGCGCATCGACCTGGCCCCGCGCGCCAGCGGCAGCCTGAAAATCGCCCCGCCCACCACGGCGCGCGGCGTGATGAACCCGGCCAATCCATCGATGCCGGGCGTCGACCCAACCACCGGCGCGTTCACCTTCACGCCTGAGCAGATGGCGGCCCAGGCCGCGGCGCAGAAGGCCCTGGCCAATCAGTCTCCCGAAGAGATGATGCAGAAGGAGAACATCATGATCCGCCTGGAGCGGCTTGAACAGCTGCGGCGCGGCGGGCGCGTGGATGAGGACACGGCGATGCGGGCCCGGGCCGCGCTGAAGTCCGGCAACATCGAAGAGTACAACGCGATGATGAATGCCCAGGGCATCGAGACCGGTGGCGAGAAGGGCCGGGGCGATGTGGGGGGCGAGCAGCCGTGACTGTCGCCATCTGCTTCATTCGTCGCACCGCCGATGGTCTGGCCCTGACCGGCGCCCGCTGGGTTGATCTGCGTGGCGAGCAGAGCACCACGCACACGCCTGCCGCCAAGGCGATCGATGACCCTCGCGCCGGCATCGCCCACTTGGCCCAGTGGATCATCACGCAGGCGCAGGCCTCGCCTGGCAACCCCGAAGTGCTGCTGGTGCTGGACAATGACGGCAGCAGTTGCGGATGGCTGACCGCCTCCGGCCGCGAGCCGGAGCTGGTCAGCG
>JALOQT010000153.1 GCA_025453375.1 Phycisphaerales bacterium
CATCCTCACCACCTTCCCCGAGATGTTCGACTGGTTCCCCCGCGCGCCGGACCACGCGGGCAGCCCGGCCCTCTCAGTCTCCATCCCTGCCCGCGCACGCCGCGCAGGCCTCATCACCTGGCACGCGCACAACATCCGGGCCCACGCCAACAACAAGCACGACAAGACCGACGATCGCCCCTTCGGCGGCGGGCCGGGCATGGTCATGACCTGCCAGCCCCTCTGGGACTGTGTGCACCACGTCGAAGCCCTCGACACGCGCCCCGCCACGCGCATCTTGCTTACCCCGCAGGGCACGCCCCTGACGCAGACCCTCGTCCGCGACCTGGCCACCCGCCCCCGCCTGCTGATGATCTGCGGCCACTATGAAGGCATCGACGAACGCGTTATTGACGCCCTCGCCCCGATGGAAATCAGCATCGGCGACTACGTCCTCAGTGGTGGCGAGCTGGGCGCAATGGTCCTGATTGATGCCGTCACCCGCCTGCTCCCCGGCGCCCTGGGCGATGCGCTTTCCGCCCATCAGGACAGTTTCTCCGCCCAGGACAACCTCCTGGATACCCCCCACTACACCCGCCCCCGTCAATGGATGGGTCGCGATGTCCCCGACGTGCTGCTCTCCGGCGACCACCGAGCGATCGACGCCTGGCGCACCGAACAACGCCTCACCCGTACCCGCGCCCGCCGGCCGGATCTACTGCCATAGCACCAACCTCTCTGCACCTCCAAACTTCCTCCTCTGGTCCCTCTGGGCCTCGGGAGTTCCTGTCTTTTTCATTCCTCTCCGTCGCCCTCACCGCGCGGTAACAGAAACTCCACCCATCGCGCAACTTTGGCCGATATCCCCAGCGATTCGGCGCGGAGCGCGATCATGACCAACTCGACCATTCCCAACTCGTCGCCAACCTCCTCCTCCGCGGCTGTCTCTCCGCCGCCCCCAACTCGCGCCGCCGCAGCCCACGCCTCCGACGACGTCATCCGCGAGGTCTTCCTCTCCCCGCGCGTGATCGATCGCGAGGCCTACGCCGACTACGCCTCGGGCCTGCGCCGCCTGATCGAAGAATCCAGCACCAGCGCCGACGCCCTCCGCGCCGCCGCGATGGAAGCCCAGCAAGCCCAGAACGCCCTGCGCGAGACCGCCGCCAAGCACCAGCCCAAGATCGACCAGGCCGCCCGCACACTCGCCACCGTCGAGTCTCGCCTGGCCGAAGCCGAGAAACTCACGACCCTCGCGCGAGACACCGAAGCGACGATCGGCGCCGTCCGCCAGCAGCTTGACGCCCTGGCCGCGGCAAAGCTCGCCGAGATCAACCTCCGTGCCGAGCGCATCGTCCGCGAGGCCGAGGACCGCGCCGCCGCCATCCGCCAGTCCGCCCAGGCCGAGTCGCAGCGCCTCGTCGAGCAAGCCGTGGTCAAGGCCCGCCAGTTGGCCGAAGATGCCATCACGATGGCCGAGCGCCGCGCCGCGCAGATCGAGCGTTCGGCGCTCGACCGGGCTGACCAGCAGATCGCCCAGCGTCTGGATCACCAGCTCCTCGGCCGCACGCGCGAGCTTGAATCTCGCCTCGACGCCCTGAGCCAGCGCGAACTGCCCTCCTTCGACTTCGACCGCGCTGAAGACGCGGCACACGCCGTCGAAGCCGCCGTCGCCAAGAGCCAGCACCTCCTGCACGACGCCGCCGCCCGCGCCCAGCGCCTCAGCGATGACGCCAACAACCGCGTCATCCAGCTCCAGAGCCTCACCGACCAGGCCGGCCTCGTCCGCGAACTGCTGGGCAAGACGATCAACGAAGCGACCGTCCGCGTCGACGACCTGCTGGAGCGCGCCGAGGGCGTCAAGCAGACCGCCGCCGCGATCGCCCCCGCGTGCAGCCGCGCCGAGGAGCGCATCGCCGCGAGCCTCCGCCAGATGGAAGTCTCCGCCGAGACGGCCCGCGCCGTCGTGGGCGACGCCGGCACGCTCGTCAGCCGCCTGGGTGTCCTCGTCGAGCAGCTCAAGCCCTGGGGCCCGATGCTGATCACCCGCGAGGGCGAAGACCTGCCCCCGGTCATCCAGGACGCCGTCGAACGCGCCCGGACCCGCATCATGACCGAGGCTGCCGAAATCAGCGGCGCGCTCTCGGACGTCTCGGCCCGCATGGCCCGCTACAGCACCCAGCTGGGCCGGTGAGGGCCGGTGAGGGCCGCTGACCGTCACGCGACCCGCGCCCCCACCTGCGCCCCGCACCGAACCCTTCGCCCCCGAGCGGTGTACCATTGGCTCCACCGTCAGGAGTTCTGTTCCATGGGTCTTGAAGCCGCTCTACCCGTTGATGGATTCGTCACGACGCAGCTGCGCCGCATCATCAACTGGGGCCGTCGAAACAGCATGTGGCCCATGCCCTTCGCCACCGCCTGCTGCGGCATCGAACTGATGGCCACCGCCTGCTCGCGCTATGACCTGGCCCGCTTCGGCTCCGAAGCCGTCCGCTTCAGCCCGCGCCAGGCCGACCTCATGATCGTCGCCGGCCGGGTCAGCGTCAAGATGATGCCCGTCCTCCAGCGCATCTACCTGCAGATGAGCGAGCCGAAGTGGGTCATCTCCATGGGTGCCTGCGCCAGCACCGGCGGCGTCTTTGACACCTACGCCGTCGTTCAGGGTGTGGACCAGTTCATCCCCGTTGATGTCTACGTCCCGGGCTGCCCGCCCCGCCCGGAGCAGCTCATGGAAGGCATCATGGCCATCCAGCGCATGATCGACAACGAAGGCATCCCGCCGCGTTTCCAAGGTGGCAAGCGCGTCGGCCTGGGCCTGACCGTCGCCGGCCGCGCCCACGAAGTCCGTCCCCAGCCGATCGACCTGACCGTCGGCAGCGGCAGCAACTGATCCCTTCGTCACCGAGGCCCAACTCATGGACCACGGCACGACCGCCCGCTCAACCCCCAACGCCTCGACGCCTGTCGACCTGACCGTCGCCACCGACGCTCCACACACCGGCCCGGCCGAGCTGCCCATCAGCGAGACGTTCATCAGCGTCCAGGGCGAGGGCAAACTCACGGGTGTGCCCTCGTGGTTCTGTCGCGTCAGCGGGTGCAACCTGCGTTGCAGTTGGTGCGACACGCCCTACGCCAGTTGGAAGCCCGAGCACACCCGCCGCACGCTCGACGACCTGATCGCCGAAGCGACGCGCTCATCAGTACGGCACGCCGTCCTGACAGGTGGCGAGCCATTGCTGTTCCCACAGACACTCACCCTCGCCACGCGCCTCCGCACCCTCGGCTGGCATGTCACCTTCGAAACCGCCGGGACTCTCGCCCCAATGCCCTCCGATGGCTCGCCCTTCCCGGCCGATCTGCTCTCGATCAGCCCGAAACTCGCCACCAGCACGCCGACGCCCGCCCGCTCCCTTGAGCTCGCCGGCACCGACGCATGGTCCGCCCGTCATGAGGCTCGACGCATCAACCTGCCGGCGCTCCAGGCGCTGCTGGACCTGCCGATCGATCGGCAACTCAAGTTCGTCGCCACCGCCCCGGCTGACCTGGCCGAGATCGAAACGCTGCTGGCCCGCCTGCGGGCGTGGCACCCCGCCGACATCATGCTGATGCCCGAGGGCACCGCCGAGCCGTCACCCGCGCACACGCGCTGGGTCCTGGACGCCTGCCTCCAGCGCGGGTGGCGATACTGCCACCGGCTGCACATCACCCTCTTCGGCCACATGCGCGGGACCTAAGCCCCTCACGCCATTGCCGCACAGAATCGCAGCGCCAGCGTCTCGACATTGTGCCTTGGCTCGCCCCGGCCGCTCTTGTTGCGGGCATCGCATTCGACGGCCGCCCGCAGCAGGTCGGCGCTCTGGCTTGGCGTCAGGCGGCGGGCGACTTTCGTCAGTGGCCCTTCCATCGCGCCCCAGATGCCCAATCGCTTCGCGACGAAGCTTGGGTTGTCCCCTGCCGCGATCCCCCGGCACAAGCCGTCGACCTTTCGCGCAATGCCCAGATACATGATCCCCAGCATCACTGGATCATCGCGGGCGATTTCGATCTGTTCGCTGATGGCCCGCAGCGCCGTCTCAGGATCGCCGACGAGGAATCGCTCCTGCGTCTTCCATGCGTCTTCCTCGCGGGCGCGGCCCGTCAGTTCGTTGACCAGGTCGACGGTGATGCGCGGCTCGCCGCCGCTGGCCTCGCCCGCCAGCCCCAGCGCCGCCGTGGCCAGTTTGGCGCACTCCATATCCAGCCGGGCAAGGTCCGGCCCGATCGCGGCGACGATCGCCAGCGCCGCGTCTTCGTCGAGCGTGACGCCGTACTTCTTCTTGGATCGCACAATCGCCCACCCTGCCGCGTGGCCGTCGTCCATCGCCTCGCACGCGGTGATCTCGCCCCCGCACGCCTTGATCGCGGCTTCGAGCTTCGGGGAACGCCACTTTTCGCCACGGAAAATCAGGACCGCCGTGGGTTCGGGACTTTGGCAGT
>JALOQT010000154.1 GCA_025453375.1 Phycisphaerales bacterium
CCCCACGCCGCGGCGTGCTGGCCGCATGGCTTCGCCAGCGTCAGCTTCGCGGTCGCATCGCCCAGCAAAACCTCCTCCGCGACGTCTACGAATCGCTCGAACGCACCGACGACTTCGATCTCCGCCGCCCCTGGCACCCGTCGGCCCTTGTGCCCAGCGCCGGTGCGGGTCGGGGCGTGTCCATGAGCACGCTCCGCGCTGCGAAGCGCGCCGGGCTGATCCTGCCGTACGAGCCCCAAGGGCCCCACGAACCCCACGGGCCCCACCGCGATCAATGGACGCTCACAGCCCATGGCCAGACCGAGGCCGCCCGCGTCGTCCGCGCCCACCGCCTGTGGGAGTTGTTCCTCATCGAGCAGGCCCAGATCGCGGCTGATCATGTCGATCGCGATGCCGACGAGATCGAGCACGTCTTGCCGCCCGGTGTCATCGCGCAGCTCGAAGCTCGCCTGCTTGCTGAGCATGCGCGCCGTCCGCAGTTGTCCGTGCCGCTGTCACCGCACCCCGTTGGCGAGTCGCCCGCCAAATCGCCTCGTCCTGTCCGCGGCTCTCGCGGTCCGTGGGCGCCGCTCTGGGCGCTCGCCGCGGCGATGGGCCTCATCACCATGCTCGGCAAGCCCGCATCCGCGGCATCATTTCACCTTGATGCGACCACCACGCTCCCGCTGACAGTCGCCCTGGATCCCATCGCGGGCTGGACGATCGCCACCGCGGCTCTCTGTGCCGTGGCGTGCGCGATCGTCGGTAGCCTGCTGATGCTGCGTCGCCAGGCCCTGTTGGGTGATGCGATCTCGCACGCGATTCTTCCAGGGCTGGTCGTCGCGTTTCTCATCAGCGGCACACGTTCACCGTTGATGATGCTCGCCGGCGCGCTAGTGGCGGGCCTCATCACCGCGGTGCTCTCCACCGCCGTCACCCGATGGACGCGCGGCCGCGTCGCGCCCGATGCCGCGATGGGCGTCGTCTTCACCACCATGTTCGCCCTGGGCGTGATCCTCATCAGCATCGGCCCGCGCAACATCGACCTCGATGCCGACTGCGTGCTCTACGGCCTCATCGAGCTCGCCCCGCTGGATCGCGTGGAAGTCATGGGCCTCGCCATCCCTCGTGCGATGCTCTGGCTCGGCGTGATGGTCCTGCTCAATCTCGCGTTCCTCATCACTTTCTACAAGGAGCTCAAGCTCCTGGCTTTCGACGAATCCCTCGCCCGCACGCTGCTGGGCAGCACGGCCGCCGCCGGTCTGCACTATGGCCTCATCACGCTCGTCACCGCCACCAGCGTGGCCAGCTTTGAAGCCGTCGGCTCGATCCTCGTCATCGCCATGCTCGTCGCCCCTCCCGCGACGGCCTATCTCCTCACCGACCGCTTCGGCCGCCTGCTGGTGCTCAGTGCGATCATCGGCGTCGCATCAGCAGTGGGGGGCTATGTGCTGGCCGTCAGCGTCAATACCTCCGTCGCCGGATCGATCGCCACGATGGCTCTGGCCCTGTTCGTGCTCGCCGCACTCTTCGCCCCCCGCGGCATGATCGCCCGTCGCCTCCGCCGCACCCCTGTCGCCCCCGCCCCCGCACCGCCCCGTTGAGCGACGCTACGCGAAGGCCCGCACGCCACTCGCACCCACAAGACAACCGCTCCGAGTGCCGCCCAGACCTTTCAGTCAGGACGATTCACTCGGAGCGGCTGCACGATCACACGTTGCTGTCTAACGACCCGATGGATCAGCAACCCGTGAAGTACCGATTCAGGAAGACGATAATGTCATCGGCCGTGAACTGTGCATCAGGCATCGTGCTCTGGTTCGGCCCGGCCACGTCCGCACGGATGTCACCGGCGAAGTACCAGCCCAGGAAGACGATGATGTCGTCCGCCGTCAGCTGGCCGTCCGCACCGATGGCCTGATTCGGCCCGGCCACATCGCTCGGCGTGCAGGGCGTCGGGGTGAAGGTCAGCGTCAGCGTGCCGGCGCCGATCGTCGTGGCCGTCTTGCCGGCCACGCGGATCAGATACGTCGTGTTCGCCGCGACCGGGAAGGCCGGGATCACACTCTGCGTCGACGTGCCCGCTACGCACACGCCCGCCGCGACGTTGTCGCTGCAGGCGATGTCGCTGGTGTTGCACTGCGGGTGAATCGACAGGACGGTGTCGATCGTCGTGCCCGGGCAGGTCGCCGCACGCAGGGTGCCGCCGACCGGCTGCGTGAATGAGTACCACACATCGCGCGACACCAGGTTGGTGTTGTTGCACGAGACGACTTCACCGCTGCTGGTCGCCTCGGTCAGGTCCCAGGCGTTGGCGCCGAGCTGCGCGATCGCCGGTGAGGCGCAGTTGTCACCAGCCGCCCGCGCCGGGGCCTGCGCGATGCGCAGCTGCCCGGTGTTGCTGAACACGCTGGTGCCCTTGAGCGTGACGCGAACCAGCACCGGCACGCCGCTGGTGACATTCACATCCGCACGGCTGCGGCTCGATGAGCACCCCGACGACGCACCGATGGTGTAGTCATCGTTGCAGCCCAGTTCGCTGCCGCCGCAGGTGTCAAACACCGAGACGACCGTGTCCATCCCCGAGCCGCAGGTGTCAAACCGCGCCACACCCGTGAACGTCGGCGTGTACTGATACCACGCATCGCCGCTTACCACCGCCGCGGTGCAAAGCGGCGGTCCGCTGACCGGATCGGTGTTGAACGTGCCGCAGGATGCGAAGTTGAACGTCCCTTCGCTGACGATCTGCGCCGTCGCGCACGAGCCGTTGGCCAGCGCCGCCGCCGGATCAACCGCGACCGTCGAGGTGATCGTCTGCACCGGCGAGCCGCACGGGCCGGTCAGCACGCAGTAATACCCGCCCGCATCGCCCGGCTTGGGGTTGTTCACCCGCAGCAGGCGATCGGTCGCACCGACCACCGTGCTGCCATCCACCGTGACGCCGTCAACAAGCGCCTGACCGTTCTTGAACCATTGGAACGTGATCGGCAGCGTGCCCGAGGCCGATACGCTGAGGATCAGCGACGAGCACCGGCTGAAGTTCACCGTCGCGCTCGGCTGCGAGACGACCTGCGGCGACACGCACCCGCTGATCGCCGCATCACGCAGGATCCATGGCGGCGCGCCGGGGATCAACTGGTTGCCACCCTGGAAGCCGGCAATCAGCGACCCATCAGGCGAAATCGCCGACGGATAGCCCAGCCGCGGCAGCCCGCGCGTCGGGTCGCCATTATCGCCGATCGGCCCGTAGTTGGTCGTCACATCCGCCACGCCGCGCCCAACGAGATAGTCATACCAGTCCACAATCAGGCCGTTGGTCCCGCCGCTGGCCGTCGGGATCGACGGATCTGTCCATATCCACCCGCCGGCCATGAATGACCCGCACGTGCTATATGTCGCCGAACCCACCGCGATCGTGCCCGCTTCGTTGACGCCGGACAGCGACAGCCGCGCCGGCACGCCGCACGACGTCACCGAGCCGGGCAGCCACGTCGCGGGCGTGGTGATCCCGCTGGCCAACTGCACCGGTCCATCCCACGAATTCGTGCTGGCGTTCCACGTCCACTTGGCCAGAATGTCCGCCCCGCCGGTCGTCACATCGTCAAGCGTCGAGCTCGTGCCAAACGTCGTCGTGATCGCGTCAGTCGAAGCAAAGCCGACGATCATCGTGCCCGCCGCGTTCATCTTGTATGACCCCACCGTCGTGCTGCGGACCGACGGGCCCACCAGCGTCGGGGTATCAACCAGCTGCGCACGCGTGAACGTCAGCCCGTTGGGAAGATACGTCATCCCCCACGTGCTCGTCAGCGGGTCAAACCGCCAGACCACCAGCCGCCCGCCATCCGGGTCGGCCGTCACCGTCGTGCTGGCGTTGTGCTCCAGCGCACCCATCACCACCAGGCCATCGTTGCTCGCCGCATACGGATTGCCCGTCCGACGACGCGTGTTCGCACCAGCATTGGTCGACGTGCGGAACGGCGTCGGCAGCACGGTCAATGCCCCTGCGCCGCTGTTGCCCTGTGCGTCCCACAGCACCGGCCGCCAGTAAAAGCTGTTGGCCGTGATGCTCGTTCCCGCTGTGCTGCCAGCGTTGAAGACCGACACATATGCCAGGCCACCGATGAAACGGCCATTGGGCGAGATGAAGTTCGTGCTGACGAAGTTGCTCGTCGACCCACCGGAGGATGACGGCCCATAGATCCCCGACGTCCCGATGCCCGGCGCGTTGGGCGTGTAGGGAATGATCCCCGGCACACCCATGTTCACCGCCGTGCTGGTCGCAAAGTCCCACCGCCCGCCACCAAACTCACCCGTGCCCGGCTGCGTCGCCGAGGGCACCAGCACCACCGCCGGGTTGAACGCCGGCGAGACGGCCGTCGCCGTATTGCCAATCGCAAACCGCGTCGGCCCGTTGACGATCGACACCGCCATGAACTGCCCATCGGCCGACAGCAACCCACTGCCCGGGATG
>JALOQT010000155.1 GCA_025453375.1 Phycisphaerales bacterium
GAACTTCGGCGATTGGCGATTGAGATGGCCGGTGTGCTCAAGCGCGTCGAGATAGCCCGGGCGGAGCTGCTGGCAGCAACCGTCGCACGCAAGGCGATGGAGACGCTGCGCGACAAGGCGCTGGCAGAGTGGAATCGCGAGCAAGCGCAGCGCGAGGCGGCAGAACTGGATGATCTGACGCTGATGCGGCATGGGCGCGGCAGTGCCGATGGGCTTGGTCGATCGACGCATGACGAGGAGGCGGCTGTATGAACGCGATGAAGAACGCCCTGCTGTTTCTGGCGCTGGTGAACCTGCTGGCGATTGGCGGGCTTGTCGCGTGGCTATTCGGCAGCGGACGGCTGAATGCGGATCGTGCTCGACAGATTCGTGTGATGCTCAGCACCACCATTGCCGAGCAGGCGACCAAGGATGCCGAGGCGGAGGCGAAGCGCAAGGCCGACGAAGCCGCCGCGGCGGAGAAAGCGCGGCGAGCAGGCACGCCGATGGCCGCCGATGAGAAGATCGACGAGGCCCGTGACGAGCGAGATCTGCTCGATCAGCAGCGTGCGCGGGCACGCGAGGAGGCTCGGCAGTTGCAGACGCTGCTGGAGGGCAAGCGCGCCGAGCTGGAGGCGGTCAATCGCGAGGTGACCGAAGCGCAGCGCGTGCTGGCCGATGCAAAGCAGGAATTTCAAAACACCGTGGGTGATGAGCAGTTCGCCGCCGCGGTGGATGCGCTGCAGGCACAGCGCCCGGCGATGGCGGCGTCGGTGCTCAAGACGATGCTCGAGGCCCCGGCACCCGCTCAGGCGGAACTGACCACCCATGCGCGTGCCCAGCGATCGCTGGTGGTGAAATACCTCTCGGCGATGGACGACGCCAAGCGAATCGGTGTCATTGGCGAATTCGCCAAGACCGATCCGCGACTGGCAGGAGAGTTGCTTGAAGCCATCCGGCTGCGCGGCACACCGACCGCGCAAGCCGGAGGTGTCGGCCCGTGAAGATTCCGAACAAACTGGCTGGCGTGCCCGTGAGCAACCCGGATCGCTCGGCGGCGCCACCACGCGAAAATGCCGTGTTTTCTGACGGTTTGTCGCGCCGCGCGCAGTCGAAGCGATCGGTTCAGGATTTGTTGACCGAGCCGGCGCGATCGCCGCGCGAGGGACCGAACGGCCCGGGCAATCGGGATCGGTCTGGACTGAGTTCAACGCGCGAGTCGGCCAATTCTGCGCGACGCCAAGACGCATCGCGCAAGGATGACGCGGAAGGTGCGGAGGGTGAGAGCTTCCGGCGAGTGTTGCGCGAGCAGCGTGCGGGGGAGCCGCGCGGCGAGGCCGGGCAGCAGATTGGCTCGCCGTCGGATCCGGCGGCTGCGCCTGCGAGCACGACCAACGCACGATTCGGTGGCGAGGCCTCGACATCAAATGGCGAGGTGCAGAACCCCGAGGGGCTGACGCCCGTCGATGGCGATGCTGCCGAGGCGCGGAAGGTACAAGGTTCGGCACGTGGAGGCACGCGGATTGACCGCACGTCCGGCGTGCAGAACGCGGGTACATCGTCGGGTGACGGATCGGCTTCGCAGCCCGCGTTTGGCGAAGTTGGCACGAGCAGCGCCGAAGCACAGGCAACGAGCGCCGAGGCCGCGATGGTCGCAGCTGGCGCACAGCGCCCGCGCACGGCTGGCGAAGCGAACGGCAACGCCGCTTCGAAGGGCGACAACGACAGCACCGCGACGGCAGACACCTCCGCGGTGATGGCGCCGCGCGAGGTGACGAACGGGCCCGCGCGGGTGACACCGAAGAGCACGACGGATGTCGATCGTCGCCCAACGCAGAACAGCACGATTGACGCGAGCCAAGCCGCGCTGACCAAGCCCGCGACCCTGCCGCAGATGAGCGTGACCGGCGCGGCGCGGAGCGAGCGCCTCACTGGCGGGCGGGAAGCCGCATCGGACGCACGCGCGAGCACATCCGGCCACACCGCGGCGGGCGAATCGATGGCGTTTTCGCCGGAATCGGCCATGTTTGCCGGCCAGTTCGCATCGGAAGAACTCGGCATGGCTGGCCCAGCGCAGCCTGCGGCGATGTTCGCCAGCGACAGCACGGCGAGCGGCAAGCCCGCCACGCAAACCACGCGAATCGACGGGCCGGGGATTGACATCAACTCACAAGCCGCACGGCCGAACACAGCGGCGGCGATGAAGATCGTGCAGGACATCTCCGGGGCCATGCCACTGACTGGCGCAGCGCTGGCCGGAAGTGTCGAGCCACGCCGCAGTGAGCCTTCGCCTGGCAACGCGCGGTCGGAGATTTGGTCACTGACTGGCGGCGGTGCGAACACAGCGGCGAACGCAGCCAGTGCGACCAAGGCGGGCTCGAAGCGCGGGGCCAGCTCGCCAGCCGCGCCGGTTGAGCAACAAGTCGCCGAGGCACTGACCGCGGCGATGCGGCACATCCCCTCGCCAGCCGGGCAGCGGGTTGTGTCGATCCGGCTGGAACCGCTGGATCTGGGCAGCGTGCGGGTGCAGTTGCGCGTCGCGGGGGACACGGTCTCGGTCAAGTTTGCCGTCGGCACGCAGGCGGCGCAGCAGGCGGTGGATCGCAGCCTGCAGGACTTGCGCCAGAGCGTCGAGCGGCGCGGGTTGCGCGTGGCGTCAGTCAGTGTCGAGCTGGACGCAAGTCTTGCGCCTGCTGGTGAAATAACGCGTGCTGATCGGGCTTTGGATGGGGCCGATGCGTCTGGCACGGGCCTCGCGGAAGGCTTCGGGCTGGAAGGGGACGGGGTCGGGTCGTCATCGCGTGCGGAGCGTGCGATGGCGGGCGACGGCTGGGATGGTGATCGGGATTCGGTCGACGCTGAGGGCGGAGCCTTCGAGACGTTGACGCTGCGGCTGGATCAGTTGGCCTGAGGCAACGTGCCTGGGCTGGCGAGGTTCGCCCGCGTGCGTCGGTGATTCTTCGGAGGCTGTGCCATGGCTGTTGACGCCCTTGCTTCATCGAGTGCATCGAACACACGCCGCGCTGAGAACGGCAATCGCTTCAGCGAGCTGTCCAGCGAGGAGTTCATCCGCATCATCACGACGGAACTGACGCGGCAGGACCCGCTGAAGCCGAATGACACCAACACACTGCTGACGCAGCTCAGCAGCATCCGCGATATCGAAAGCCAGATGAACCTGACCAACAGCCTTGACACGCTGGTCAGCCAAAACAGTTTCGCGGCCGCGGGCGGCATGCTCGGCGCGGCGGTCACGGGCGTCGGCACGTTGCCCAATGGCACGACGGGTCGCGTCACGGGCCTGGTGGTCTCAATCGCTCGCACGGCCAAGGGGCCGGAGCTGACGCTCGACAACGGCTCGAAGGTGCTGTTCGACAAGATCGACGGCGTGACGATCCCGCTTGAGGAGGAGCCCGCGCCGACGCCGACACCCAATCCGAACAACACGCCCCAACTGACGCCCGAGCAGCAAGCCGCGCGGCAAGCCGTGCTGACGGCCACGCCGACCCTCACGACCGCGCAGCCCACGACGATCTTCGACAACGGCGAACTCGGCAGCACCGAGCCTGCACCCGTCGGCACGCGCAAGTGAGGCCACGGCCCGCGCCGCGCGACGATGCCAGCGTGTTGAAAGATGTCCGCATGATTCGCGTCCTTTCTCTTCAAAGCCATGCAACCCTCGCCGATCCAACTCCTCAGCCGCCTTGCTGGTGCATCATCACCGGGCGGCGGTGGCCTCGCGGCGTCGCGGCAAGCACACGCGACTGATCCCTTCGCCGCGCTGCTGGCGGGGGCCAAGCGATTGGCCGTCGGCGGCAATGATTCGATGTCAGTGGATCCCGCAGGGCAGATCGCTAGTGAGCGGCCGGTCTCGATCGATGCGAGCGTCGCGGGCAGTGTGTCGCTCTCGCCGCAGCAGCAGGTGCGGCTCAGCGGGGCGATCGATCAGGCCGAGGCTGCGGGCATCTCCAGCGCGCTGGTGCTGATCGACGGCATGGCGATGGTCGTCGATGTCGGTGCCCGCCAAATCTCCCGCGTGCTGGGTGATGAGCCGGGCGTGCTTGATGGCATCGATGGCGTCGTGACCGTCGCGCCGCAGACGTGGTCGCGGCTCGGCGCGGCCGGTGTGGGCAGCGGGCCTGATGCCGAGCATGTGTCCACCAGCACCCTCGCGTCATCGCAGGCCTTGCTGTCGAGTTTGAACGCCTCGGCGATCGCCAGCCCCCTGCGATCCTTCGGCCGTGCGTCATGATGCGAATGTGAATCACCTCTGACTGTCAGTTCTTCCGAAGTCTCTCTCCTTCCCCCCAGCGTCTCGCTTCAACAAGGACTCACCTATGGCCTCAACCATCGCGATGTTCACCGGCCTCTCGGGCTTGAACGCCAACGCACGCAACCTGGACGTCACGGGCAACAACATCGCCAACGTCAACACCACCAGCTTCAAGAGCACCCGTCTTCTC
>JALOQT010000156.1 GCA_025453375.1 Phycisphaerales bacterium
TTCCGCTCCAGCCACAGCGCGACGGCGACGAAGTTCAGGATCACAAAGGCGATGAAGCCGAAGGTGATCATGTTGACCAGGAACTGGGCCGTGATGAAGTCTGGCTTGGGGATGTCCATAAGCCGACGACTGTAGGGAACCGTCAGGGTGCCGGGCTACCACGGGCGTGCCCCGGCCGTTGCGGCGAGCCGCTTGTGAACGACTTGGACGAATTTGTGGCGTGGCGTGTATCAGGCGCGAGCCGCGAGGCTCTTGTGCGATGACCGGCGCGTGTGCGCCGGGGTGGAGCGAACGACACTCACCCACCCCTTCAGTCACTTCCCACATTCCCATTCGGAGAAAGACCATGAATCGCCTGACGAATCTCCCCTCACTGACTGGTCTGCTGGCCCTCGCGGCTGGCTCGACTGTCGCGCAAGCCCAGACACCCGCGCCAACCTCAGCCCCGACTACGCCGGTCTATACCTCGACGTTCAACGACGCGGTGACGGCGGACAACGCGCTGGTCGTCGCCGGGACGCGCTTCTACTCCGTTGATGCCGGGGCTGATTCCTATCAGAATGACATCTACGAGCGCCCAATCGCTCAGGGCTTCAACCTCGTCGGCACGCAGTACGTCGCCAGTGAGTACTTCGCGTACATCGACATCACCCAGGCCAAGTTTGGCTTCGACAATCGCTTCATCTACGTCGCGATCGATCTGGCCGGTCTGGACAAGCGCACGGCTGATGGCGTCAACACCATCGAAGGCCTGCAGGCTCGCTACGGCTTCCGCTTCGGCCTCAACGCCGACGGCCGAAACAGCTACTACATCCAGGTCGATCAGCCCCAGCAGGCCAGCCTGCCCAACACGCTCTGGACACTCCAGAAGACCGAGGCCTATCGCGACACGGATCAGGACGTCGGCGGCCGTGGCGGGCCGATCCACGGCAACCCCGGCCCCTCGGGCCTGACGGTTACGAAAGTCGCCAACATTCTCGAAGAGCAGGGCCTCAACGGCTGGGATCAGCAGGTCATCCAGAGCGACGGTCTGACGACCATCGGCCTGTTTCCGGCGCTGTGGCAGCGCGTCAGCCCGACGGACAACACCGTCGTCGAGATCGCGCTGGACTACACCCGCCTGGGCCTGACGCGCGCCAACATCGAGTCCATCGCCTACTTGCACTTTGAAGCGCAGACGGGCGACCTGGCCAACCCCGGCTACGGTTTGTGGAACGACCAGTTCACTGGCATCGAAGCCGGCTCGCCGAACCTGGGCATCGGCACCGACAATGAGTTCGGCACGCAGGGCCTCGGGGCCATCAGCGGCGTCGATTCGCTCCGCGGCACGCTGACGATTGCCCCTCCTCCGCCGCCGCCCGCGTGCCTTGCTGACATCGCCGGGGCGAACCAGAGCACGGTGCCCGACGGCGTTTTGACCAGCGATGACGTCATCCGCTTTATCGGGTGGTACTTCGGTAACGACACGCGTGCCGACATCGCCGGAATCAATCAGTCCAGCACGCCTGATGGGCAGTTGACGGCCGATGACATCATCCGGTTCATTACGCTCTACTTCGCCGGATGCTGATGACTGAAGGGCTCAAGCCCTAGCAGTCGAGAGTCCATGCCGCACGCTTCACGCCGCCCCCTCGGGCTTTGCGTTCTTCGACACGCCGCTCAAGTGCTCCGACCGTGCAGCCACCATTGCTGCACGGCGCGGGAGAGACCGGAGCACGGCGAGATCGGAGTTCAGCAAGGACCCAAGGGGGCGGCTGTGCGTTGGGGGAGATGTTCATGCAGCTCGACGCGACGAAGGACCAGACCGCCGCGTTGCAGAGTCCATACGCTCGGAGTCATGGAGAGCGATCTGCCCCAACTCATCACGCAGTGCCTGGCGCGCGATCAACGCGCGTGGGCCACGCTGGTGGATCGCTATGCCCCCTTGGTGTATGCCATCGCACGTGCCCACAGGTTTGATGAAGCGGCGTGCGACGACGTGGCCCAGACCGTCTTTGCTAACTTGGCCCGTGCGCTGGAGTCCATTCGTGAGGGCCAGGCCCTCGCGGCGTGGCTCTCGACCACCACTCGACGCGAATGCTGGCGGCTGGCCAAAGCCCGATCCCGTCAACGTCAACTCATCGATGCCAAGCGCGACACCGCAACGGAAGCTCAGGCAGCAGCCGACGAACGCGAGGTTCAGCGTATCGAAGCGGCCCATCGTGTCCGCCTCGGGTTGCAGCACCTCGGCGAGCGCTGCCGCGAGTTGATCCACGCGCTCTTCGGCGGGGCCGCAGTCGACTATCAGGTCCTCTCGGCCCGCCTGGGCATCCCGGTCGGGAGTATCGGACCTACGCGGCAGCGTTGTCTGGCCAAACTGGCCCAGATTCTGTCGCAGCTCGACGGTTCAACTCGCCCGGCGATGCAGGCGGACTGATACCCTTGTGACGAAGGTTCTGGAAATCTGGCCGAATCGTGTATCACGCCACGCCGAACTCGCTCCTGACACGCGATGGACCCCGCCAACCGGCCCCAACCTGACTCGACGCCGAACCGGCCCGATCACTCGGAGCAACATGTCGGTGAGTCGCTGCCCGATGCCGAGATCATCGCGAGCCTTCTTGGCGAGGCCACGGCTGAGCAGCAGGCCCGCTTCACCGCCGCTCGAGGCGACCCGCGCGTTCAGAGCCGCGAGGCCTCCCTGGCCGCGATGCTGGCGACGATCCGTGAGGAGCGTCAGCTCGACGCCTCGTTTGCCATCACGCCGGCACAGCGCGATCGTCTGCTGCGCATCCTGCCCGAGGCTGGCTGGTCTCTGGGCACCAGCGTTGCCAGTGCCGTGGCCACCGCTGCCGGCAGTGCACTGCGCGAGGTCGTCTCACTGCTGACCTTTGACAGTTGGCGCGATGCCCCCGGGCTGGCCGGCTTCCGCTCGGGCGTGACTGAGGAGCGCCTGCTTCGATTCGAGGCCGACGGCTGCATGGTGGACCTCCGCCTCACGCCCGACGCGATTGACCCGGCCCGTCGGTGGATGCTGCAGTGCGAGTGCGAGGGCCTGGTTCTCAGCAGCGGCTCGATCGCCAGAATCGCCCTCGATGGCCTGACCCGCACCTCACCCGCATCGCCCGTGTCCTGCGCGATATCCGGCGATTCGTACGCCGAGGCGTCGCTGGAGGCCGGGCAGTATCGCCTTGAGCTTCGCCATCGCGATGGGACGCTGATCATCGAGCCATTGATCGTCGGGCCGCAGCCGCCCCGCAACTCGGGCACACCGTCGGACCCGGCCTCGCGTTGACTGCATGCAGTGAGCCACCCGTGCCAGAGACCGACCTGACATCCTCGACAGTCGCCGATGCGATCGCGCGTGATGCCAGTGAGGCGGCTCTGTGCGCTCTGGCCGATCGCATCAAGGCCAGTGCTGTCAGCAATCCGCAGCGTGCCGTGGAGTTGGCCGGGCAGGTGCTCAGCACGGCGCGGGCGAGCGTGCGCGTGCAAATCAGCGCTTTAACGGCCCGTGCCCACGCCTTAAGCTATCACAACGCCTTTGGCGCCGCTCAGGCGGACTTGCAAGCCGCGGCGTCGCTGGCCCAGCAGCATGGCCTGCAGGCTGAGCATGGCCTGGTGATGCTGGCCCTTGTGCAACCACTCGCGCGGCTTGGAGACCTTGCCCAGGCGCAGCTCACAGCCGAACGCGCGATCGAACTAACGCACGCCGCCGGGCTCGTCGAGGCCGCGGCCAAGGGCGAGGTGAACCTCGGCGGCGTCCGCATGATGCGAGGTGACCCGGCCAACGCCATCGGCTGCTACGACCGCGCTCTGCCGGTCCTCGGCACCAACCCGATCGTCCGCGCGATGATCCAGAGCAATCGCGCCGAAGCCCTGCTCGAGCTTGACCGCTTCGTCGATGCGGAGCAGGCCTTCATCGCCAGTGCTGAGGCGCTCGATGCCGCCGGGCAGGCTCATGCCAGCGCAGTCGCGATTGGCAACCTGGCCGACATGCTCAGCCGCGTCGGTCGCATTGATGAGGCGATCGTCAAGTTTGAGGACGCCCGCGCACGGCTGACGACCCTCGGTGCTCATGGCGATGCAGTGCGTCTCCTCGCGGAACAGGCCGAAAGCCTGGCAATGGCCGGCGCTCCGCGTGCGAGTATTCCGCTCTATGAACAGGCCACGCCAGGCCTGGAGGCGGCGGGCCTCAAGCGTGAACTGGCGCGAGCGTGCCTTGGCCTTGGTATCGCCGCGCTGCGGACTGGGGAACACACAGGCAGCGTCGCGGCCGGCGCCGTCCACACGCTGGCTCGCACATCACTCCAGCGGGCGGAGCAACTGGCCATCGAGCTGCACATTCCGCACCTTCGCGCCGAGGCTCAGTTGGCTCAGAGCGAGCTGCACGCGGCCAGCGGGGACTTCGCCGCCGCCCGCCATCTGATTGACGATGCGACCAAGCATCTGACCGA
>JALOQT010000157.1 GCA_025453375.1 Phycisphaerales bacterium
CATCCCGCCACCACCACCACCCCCCCCACCACCACCCCCCAGCCACCCCGATGAACCCATGCCCAGCCAGCCCCCGGGGTTGCCGCCCATAATGCCGCCGCCGCCAATGCCCCCCATTCCACCCATTCCACCCATTCCACCCATCCCCGGCGGCGGGCCAAACTGCGGCACCATGCTCACCTTGAAGATCATGTCCGTCACGCGCTCGCGCACGTTGTCCATCATCTCCGTGAACATCCGCGAACCCTCACGCTTGTACTCAATCCGCGGGTCCTGCTGGCTGAACGAACGATACCCGATGCTCTCGCGCAACTGGTCCATCGAGTAGAGGTGCTCGCGCCAGATGCCGTCGAGGATCTGCAGCAGGATGCTCCGCTCAAAGTTCACCTGCTCATATCGCAGGATGCCCTCGACGCGTCCGCGAATCGCATCGCCGCGCTCGTCGGCATCGCGCCGGCGAAGGTCCTTGGGCAGGTCCTCGTTGAAGCGATTGCTCCACCACGTCGCCAGTTCGTCATCGCTCTTGGTCGCCTGCGCCGCCTTCACCGCCTTCTCCACCGAGCCTTCATTCATGAACCGCTCGTTGGCCTCAGCCAGCTCGGCAAACACCTGCTGCGGCGGGCGCTTGACCACCGAGTCCGGCGTCCACCCCAGCCCATAGCGACTGTTGGCAAACCGCACCAGGCTCTCAACTGCCGCACGCGGGTTGATCCGCATGCCCTGCATCGCCATGGCCTGATGGAACGCAATCGGCAGCTCGCGCTCGCGCTGGGTGTACTTGGCCTTGGCCCGTTCGACAATCAGCTTGACGATCGCATCAGCCCCGCCATCCTGCCGCGCCTTGCGGATCTCCTCCAGGCTCAGTTCGATCTCGAACTTGCCCATCACCATGCGGCGCAGTTCTTCCAGCGGGAAGTCCTTCTCCAGCAGCGGCAGCACGCCCGACAGGTCCGTCGCCTCGATCCGCGCCTCGGCCGCGTGCACGATGCGATCCTCGATATTCGCGATCGCCTCCGGCGAGCTGTCGGCCACATCCGCATCGCTCAGTTCCAGACCATACCGGTCCTTCGCCCAGCGCTGCAGGCCCTGGCTGTCGAACTCCACCTCGTTGGTGATGAACTCACCCTCGGCGTTCTTGCTCTCGATGCTCTTGGGCAGGAACTCGCCCATCGTCACCGAAATGCTGTTGCGGATGTCACCCATCGCATCCTCGCGGACGCGTTTGATCAGATCCTCCGGCTCCATCCGGCGCAATCGCGATGCCGGGATCTGCACCCCCAGCTTCTGACGCACATACTCACTCACGCACACCGAGCCATAGTCCGCGTGCAGATACGAATCGCACGCGTCGCGGCACAGGCCCTCGATGAACTCGAAGATCAGCCCGCCCAGATCGCGTCCCTCCAGCACGCGCTGACGCATGCCGTAGAACCGACGACGCTGGTGCTCCATCACCTCGTCATACTCCAGAATGTTCTTGCGCCACTGGAAGTTGCGCTCTTCGACCTTCCGCTGCGCGCTCTCAAGCCGCTTGGAGAGGAACGAACTTTCAATCGGCACGCCCTCGCGCATGCCCAGGGTCGCCAGCAGTTTCTGCTGCGTCTCCGACCCGCCACCAAAGTTCTTCATCAGGTCATCTTCCAGGCTGATGAAAAACCGGCTGCTGCCCTTGTCACCCTGCCGGCCGGATCGCCCGCGCAACTGGTTGTCGATGCGCCGACTCTCATGCCGCTCGGTGCCGATGACGTGCAGCCCGCCGAGGCCCTCGGTGGTGTCACACCAGCCGATGCGGTGCGCCCCGACCTTGCCCGTCCGGTCCAGTTCAGCCCGGAGCTTGTCATTGCTGAGTTTCTTGATCGACCCGCTGCTCAGCGTCGTATACCGCATCGCCCAGTGCTCCAGCATCTGGCGCTCCAGCGTCGTGTCGTCCATCGTCTCGACATCGCGCTTCTGCAGTTCCAGCGCCGCCGGCGCCAGCCGCCGATACGCACTGGCCCGCACCTGCTCATCTGTGCTGCTGACGGTGATCTCCCGCCCCACCAGCCCGCGACGCAGCCAGTGCTCCAGCAGCGCCTCGCGCGGCACCGGCTGCAGTTTGATATCCGTCCCGCGGCCGGCCATGTTCGTCGCGATCATCACCGCGCCCAGCTGCCCCGCCGCCTCGACGATGTGCCCTTCGCGTTCGTGCTGCTTGGCGTTGAGCACCTCGTGGCGGATCTGATGCGCCTTGCTCAGCATCCCGCTGAGTTTCTCGCTCTTCTCCACGCTTGTCGTGCCCACCAGCACCGGGCGGCCGATGTCGTGGAAGTTCTTGATCTCCTCGACGATGAAGTCCCACTTGTCCTTCGCCCGCAGCAGCACAACATCGTCAAAGTCACGACGCACCACCTGGCGATTGGTCGGAATCGCCACCACGTCCAGCTTGTAGATGTCGTTGAACTCCTGCGCCTCGGTGTCGGCCGTGCCCGTCATGCCCGACAGCCGCTTGTACATCTTGAAGAAGTTCTGAATCGTGATCGTCGCGACCGTCTGCGTCTCATTCTTGATCGGCACGCCTTCCTTGCTCTCCACCGCCTGATGCAGCCCGTCGCTCCACTGCCGACCGATCATCGCGCGACCCGTGTTGACGTCCACAATCACGATGCTCGGCACCTCGCGTCCCGTCTCCGGGTCCGGCAGCGGCATCACCACATAATCCCGGTCACGCTCAAAGACCACATGCGCCCGCAGGCTCTGCTCCAGCAGGTGGGGCAGGTCAATGTTCTCGCCGACGTAGAAACTGCCGACGCCCGCCGCCTTCTGCGCCTCGTTGATGCCGTCATGCGTCAGATGGCAGCTCTTGCGATCCAGCTGCACCTCGTAATACTGCGTGTGCTGGCGCTTGGCCGCCTCCAGTTCAGGCAGCTCCGCCTTGGCCTGGCGCAGTTCCTCCTGCAAGCCCGGCACGCGCGTGCGGTCCGCCGCGCCGCGAATGTCACCCTCCAGCCCCTTGATCTTCAGTTTGCACCGCTCCAGCGCATCCTCCGCCGCCTGCCAATCGGCCTGCTTGGCCACCAGGTGCTTGGCCACCTTGTCGGCCAGTTCATATCGCGGCCGCTCCTGATGCGCCGGCCCGCTGATGATCAGCGGCGTACGCGCCTCATCAATCAACGTGCTGTCCACCTCGTCGACGATCGCAAAGTCACGCCGCTTCTGCACCTGCGCCTCGGCCGACGTCTTCATGTTGTCGCGCAGATAGTCAAACCCGAACTCCGCCGTCGTGCCATACACCACGTCGCACGTATACATCTGCCGCTTGGCGTCCTCACCCTGCATGTGCATCGGGTGAATCGCACCGACCGTCAGACCCAGCGCATGGAAGAACGGGAAAGTCCAGTCGCGGTCGCGCTGCACCAGATAGTCGTTCACCGTCACCACGTGCACCTTGCGGCGCTGCACGCACGCAAGGAACGTCGCCAGCGGCGCGACGATCGTCTTGCCCTCACCAGTCCGCATTTCCGCGATCTTCCCCTGCGCCAGCACCATCGCACCGACCAGCTGCACATCAAACGGACGCGCACGGAACGGCGGCCGGCTCTCCGGATACAACGCCCGCACCGCCTCATAAAACGCCGGCGGCACCGACACCCGCAGCCACGGCGGAATCACATCCGCATGCCCGGTGAACTCACCCGCTTCGTCAAACTCCGGATCCGTCGGCGGCACCGAGTCCTTCCCCGGCTGATACGTCTGCGGGATCAGCGGCTTGAGCGCCGCAATCTCCGCCCGCACCCGCTCAAACGTCGCCCGATGCTCCGGCGGCAGCGCCGACGGATCAAACTTCCGCTCCGGATTGAACACCTGCCGAATGCCCACCGCACGGTCCATCGCCTCGCGCGCCGTCGCGAAGACCTCGGGGATCAGCGCCTCTTCCGTCTCCCCCTTGTCCGCCCGCACGCGGAACGAATCGACCTGCGCCTTGATCTGCGCATCGGTCATCGCCCGCATCTTCGGCTCCAGCGCGTTGATCTGCGCCACCTTCGCCAGATACCGCTTGACGAACCGCTCGTTGCGCGTCCCGATGAACCGGTTGATGATCGGGCCGATGATGGGAATGTCATGTCCTGCCATACTGCACACACGTCCTTCTAAACAGTCACAGTCAGATCGCTCACAGCGCCAGACAGGCTCACACCGCCGCCGCCCGTTCAAGCGAAATCCATCGCCCAGGCAGCACGCAGGCCCGTCGGCCGCACGCATCGTCATTCACGTCAAATTGACTTGCCCCCCACGCACGCGCAGCCCGCGACAGCGACCACTCGCCATCATCACGCCACGCGCACACCCGCCCCGCCCGGCGGCGGCATTGCCACCACACCCAGCCCCACCAGCCGCCCGCACACGCCCGACCACCCCGCACTCGTCCACCCACCCGCCACACACCCACCAACGA
>JALOQT010000158.1 GCA_025453375.1 Phycisphaerales bacterium
CAAGCCCCACCACTGGGCCACCCTCGCCACCCACCTCCGCGCCATCCTCGCCGAAGCCATCAACGCCCGCGGCAGCACCATCCGCGACTACCGCACCGCCGACGGCACCCCCGGCGCCTTCGCCGCCCAACACGCCGTCTACAACCGCACCGGCCAACCCTGCCGCCGCTGCGCCACCCCCCTCCGCTCCACCCGCCTCGCCGGCCGCACCACCACCTGGTGCCCAACCTGCCAGCCACGCATCCCGCCTGCAGTATCACACAACCCGCTCTGACAATCTCGTCACGCTCTCTGCCAGTGCCCAGTCCCCGATGCCCAATGCCTGTCTTCTTATCCAATACAGATACATACGTTCTCTTGTAGTAGTACTGGCTGTCGGATTGTGCACTCCCGCCCAGCCCCGCCGCAGAACGCCCCCGAATCCCCGACGCTTTCTATCACCCACGCCCGTTCCACACGGTCGAACAACCTGTGGACAAGCGCCCGGCACGCCCTGTCGGCCACACCCCCCCTGTCGGCATCGACCCGAACCGACAGCCAGCAAACCGTCAAGCCCCGAGCGCCCATCCACACCTCACCACCACACCCCGCACACCCACGCCGACACCTTCTCCCGCACGACAGACATGCACAAACTCCGCAAGACCTGTCACTTGCGTCCCCCCCGCCCCCGCGCTTGACATCATGCCCAACCCCGCCGCCACACCCCTCCCACGCCAGCCACATTCAGCGATCCGCTCGCCCACTTCTGTTCGGGTCCGCCGCGCGTCCTCACCGTCCCACCCCGCCCACCCGCGCGATCCACACCATGTGCACACTCGGTGGATGAACGCCCCGCGCCCCGCCTCTGGGTACTCCCTCTCTCCGAGAGGGGCCGCACTGCCGCCGATCTCCCAATCTTCGTACCCCGTGTGCACCATCCGCCGAGCCACCAGCATCCGCACCAACAGCGAATATCTGTTCCAACAACGAACAAATTACCCACCTCGTGCGTCTTACCACCATCGAGCCCACGCCCGCGGCCTCTCCCGCCGCGCGCCCGGCCCGCCCAATCCGATCCCGTGCCATCCGTGGCGGCACCCCTCACCACCCCCAACCCCGTCCCCGATCTGTCAGACCGTCTGACCGTTCACCAAGCCCTGCAGTTGGTTCTTTCTCAAGGAGTTTCACACATGCCCCATCTCGTCAAGTCCGTCGCGTCCATCACCACCCTCGGCCTCCTCGTTGCCGCCGGCGCGCTCTGGGCCTCCAGCACCCCCGCCGCCACCGCGCAAGACGCCGCCGCCCCCGCCGCCACCAACGCCCCCTTCGATCTCGACCCCGTCCACACCTCCGTCGTCTTCGGCATCAAGCACATGAACGTCGCCAACTTCTACGGCACGTTCGACAAGTTCTCCGGCTCCTTCAACATCGACGCCGCCAACCCCGCCAACACCAAGATCAACATCACCGTCGAGGCCGACAGCGTCGACAGCAACAACAAGGGCCGCGACGATCACCTCAAGGGCCCCGACTTCTTCTCCGTCAAGGAGTTCCCCACCATCACCTTCGTCAGCACCAAGGTCGAAAAGGCCAGCGGCGAAAACATGTTCAACCTCACCGGCGACCTCACCTTCCGCGGCGTCACCAAGCCCATCACCGCCACCCTCCAATACACCGGCACCGGCCCCGGCCGCCAGCCCGGCATCACCCTCCAGGGCTTCGAAGCACGCTTCACCTTCAAGCGCTCCGACTTCGGCAACACCTACCTCGTCGGCAAGGGCCTCTCCGACGAAGTCTCCATGCTCGTCGCCGTCGAAGGCATCCGCAAGTAAACCTCATCGCGCACGCCCCGCGTGTTCGACGCCTCCCGCACGGAGGCGCCGAGACGCGGAGGAATGACATGGCCAGGTTCAGTGTGGCTCTCCACACACTCCCCATGCCTCTCCTCCGCGCCTCCGCGCCTCCGTGCAAAGGGCCCCCCCTACGTCTCCATCAACCGCCCCAGCAGCCCCCGCCACTCCGCATACACATACGGCACGCCATGCCGCTCATGCAGCTCGCGCACGCCGATCATCAGTCGCTCATACAACTCGTGCTGCCACTCCTGCGTCGCCCGGTCGCAAAAGTACAGCCGGCATCCCAGCGGCTTATCCCCATGCACCGTGCACAAGTTCAGTGACTGATACGGGCACCCGCCCCCCTCAATCGCCGCCGCCAGCGCCGCCGCGCTCGGCACACCCGCCCGCGACACCGTGTACGCCGCCTCCAGCCCCGTCACATACAGCCGGTGCCCGGTCTTGACAAAGTTGCAGCACCGCCCGCTCCCCCAGCACGCTGGCCCACGCTGCGCAATCGCTGCCGCCGCCTCGCCAAACAGCGCCTCCAAATCAGCCACCACCTCGTCGCGCGCCGCCGCCACCCGCCACGCCGCCACCACCTCGCTCGGCACACCCTGCTGCATCCCCGATTGTTGCCACCCGCCGAGCGCGCCCACATCCCCATCCCGCGTACCCCGGACCTCCGGGCCGGACGAACTGCCCAAAGCTCACAGCCCCCCAACCTTCTCCCGCCCTGGGGGGGCGGGGAGAAGGTGCCTCGCCCGCGTTCAGCGGGCGCAGGCGGATGAGGGTGTACTTCCCTCACGCCTGACGCCTGAACCCTCTCCCTCTGCATCGCCCGCGCCAGCGAACAATCCACCATGCTCTCGCGCCTTCTCGCCATCGCCACCGTTGTCGCCGCCCTCGCCCTCCCCGGCTGCAATCAATCAGCCTGGACCTCCACCTTCGAGCCCGCCCCAGGCGTGACGATCACCAAGCCCGCGACCACATCCGGGGCCGAGGCCCGCCGCGCCGTGCGCGTCTCGCGCGTCCCCTATGAGCGCATCGCCGCCTACCTCGATGCCGAACGCCAGGCGATGATCAACGCCGACGTGCCTCCGACCCAATGGCCCGAGTCCCAGCGCCAGCAGATGGCCACCATGCTCGTGCGCCAACTGCAACTGACCACCGACGCGCCCAACGCCCGCCTGCTCGGCCGCTCAACCTTCACCACGACCGACTCCGACCGCGCCGACGAAGCCGACCTCGCGCAAGCCGCCGCGGCCATCGGCGCGACCCACGCCGTCTGGGCCAGCCGCCACATCGGCCAGGCCGACCGCGTCGACCGCGAGACCGTCTTCATCGACCGCTGGGATACCAACTCCTTCTACGACCCCGCCACCGGCCGCTACCGCCAAAGCGTCTTCCCCGACCGCAGCACCGCCAGCGTCCCCGTCGTCCGCCGCGCCGACCAATACGAGTTCATCGCCTTCTTCCTGCGCTGACCTACTCCCCCAACCACACAACGCGCAAGCCCCCCTCTCCCGCCCTGGGGGGGCGGCAGAAGGTGCCGAGCGAGCGTTGGGGGGGCAGCGAGCGAAGGCGGATGAGGGTGCGTCTTCATCTGACGCCTGACGCCTGACGCCTCCTCTTCACTCCCCCCGCCGCAGCAGAATCAACGTGCTGTCATCACTCGGCCGCAGTGACCCAGGCCGCGTATCGAGATACTGCTCCAGCGTTGCAATCGCCTGCCGCGGCTCGCCGCACCGCTGCACCAACTCCACAATAAACGCCTCCGCACGCTCCGCAATCGTCGCATGTCCAGCAGCGGACCCAGCCCCCCCACCGCCCTGGCACAGCACCTCTTCGAGCCCATCCGTAAAAATCGCCAGCGTGCACCCGCTCGGCAGTTCCGCCTCGATCTGCTCATACGACAGATCCTCGACGATCCCCAGCACCGTCCCCGTGCTCTCCAGCCGCGTCACCTCGCCCCGCGGCGAGATCACCAGCGCCGTCGGATGCCCCGCACTGCACAACTGCACCCGCCCGCTGCGCACATTGATCAGCGCCGCCGCCGCCGTCGCAAACCGCGCCGATTCCCCCTCCGGGCTCTGCAGCAGCACATTGAGCCTGTCCATGCACTCGCTCGGCGGAATCAACCGATACCCCGGCCCGCCCGCCACCCCCGCCGCTCCTCCCGCCCCCGCCACCGGCGGCCCTTTGAAGCTCGTCGCGCTGGCGATCAGCATCGAATACATCGCCGCCGACACGCCATGCCCCATCGCATCAGCGACAATCACCCCCGCGTGCTGCTCATCGACGCGCACGATCTTGTACACATCCCCCGAGACGTACCACGCCGGCCGCCACAGCACGCTGATCTGCAAGTTCGGAATCCGCACCTCATCGCTGCGCATCGCCTCGCGCTGCAGCTTCGCCGCCAGCATCAGTTCGCTGTCGATCTGTGTCACCAGGCTGTGCACCTGCCCCTGCGCCGCGCGCCGTGCGCGCAGCTCCGTGTGCGTGTCATGCATCGCCCGCCGCCGATCCACCAGCCCCATCAGCAGTGAGCCCAGGCACCCCCGCCCGCGCCCATCATGATGCACCAGCATCCCCAGCGCCCGCAGAT
>JALOQT010000159.1 GCA_025453375.1 Phycisphaerales bacterium
ACACCACGACGGGCTTGCCCCAGCCCATCACCTTCACGTTCCGCCAAGTCAACCCTGACGAGACCACCGCCCCGCGCATCGTCATCGATGCCGAGGCGTTGGCCAACAACACCGGCCTGAACTGGGTCGGCTTCCGCCACTCCATCGCCCTGAGCGGTGCGGCGACCTTCAACACCACCCTCAGCAATCGCTCTTTGACGCCGTTCGCTGGCCAGACCTTCAGCGGCTTCAATCGTGATGTGCTCGCCCAGGGTGGCGGCGTCGTCCTCAACGGTGCGACGTGGACGCCCGGCCTGGGCAGCGGCGCGCTGGTGATCGATGTCAACCTCGCGGCCTCTCCCGGCCCGGTGATCTTCTCCCTCAAGGAGACGCCGATCGTCCCGACCCCGGGCACCGCGGCCCTGATCGGCCTTGGCGGCATCCTGACGGCCCGCCGTCGCCGCAGCCGCTAATCGAGCATCCTGCTCGATTGAACGTGGCTCGATCAGTCTAACTCAGCCTTCAATTCCCCCGGCGGGTGCAGACATCTGCACCCGCCGGTTCTCTTTTTGCCCCTTGTGCACCCCCAACGGGCGACCAGGGCCCCTCACGAGGCCTCCAGACAAATTGCAAGCAATCGCGATGGTTGGACATAATCCGTGAACCGTCGGCGACGCCGCGCGTCGAGAGTTCTGGCCCGGGCGTCCGATGACGTTGCTGGCTCAGATCGACCCCCGACTCACGCACCCCACCTCCGGAGCCTCCTCATGCCCCGCCTCGCCCTGCTGCTCGCCCTGGCCGGTTCCACGTTCGCACTCTCCACGCTGGCGCTGCCCGCCCACGGGCAAACCGACCCAAGCCAGCCCGCCCAGCCAGCCAGCGCCCCGGCCAAGCCCGCCGCCAATCAGGAGTCCATGCCCATCACCGGCATCACGCTCTATCGCTCGGGCGTCGGCTCATTCCTCCGTTCGGGCCTCGTCGAGGGTGACTCGCGCGTCAGCCTGCAGTTTGACATCTCTCAGCTCAACGACGTGCTCAAGAGCCTGCAAGTGCTCGATCTGGACAAAGGCCGCATCGAAAGTGTGACCTATTCCAGCAAGGAGCCTCTCGCTCGGCGCCTGGCGAGTTTCTCGGTCAACCTCGCTGACAACCCCAGCCTCGCGCAACTCTTCGAGCGTCTCCGCGGCACGCCCGTCCGCATCACCACCTTCGCTGATGGCGCCGTCATCGGCACTGTCCTGAGCGTCGAGACCCGCCGCCTCGCTTCGGGCGTCCGCGGCGCGGGCAGCGATCCCTCAGCCGTCATCGACACGCCGGTGGTCAACATCATCACGCCCACCGGCGTCCGCGGCGTCGCGATCCCCACCATCAGCACGTTCATCGTCGAGGACCCCAAACTCGCCGACGAGATGAACCGCGCCTTGATGGCCATCGCCGAAAGCCGCGCAGAGCGCGTCAAGAGCGTCGACCTGGCCCTCAGCGGCGAGGGCCGCCGTCGCGTCGCCGCGACGTACGTCCACGAAACCCCGGTCTGGAAAACCAGCTATCGCCTCATCCTGCCCGACCCCAAGCCCGACGGCAGCCCCGACCCGGCCGACATCGGCCCCATCCTCAAAGGCTGGGCCCTGGTCGAAAACACCACCGACAGCGACTGGACCAACGTCCGCCTCTCGCTGGTCAGCGGCCGGCCGGTGAGCTTCTCGATGGACCTCTCCGAACCGATGTACGTCTTCCGCCCCGAGGTGCCGGTGCCGACCGTCGCAGGCGTGATGCCGCGGCAATATGAAGGCGGCATCCGCCCGACCAGCACAGACTCGATCACCGCCGGCGGCGGCCGCATGGACGCCGCGGGCACGCAGGCGATGATGAATGCTGCAGTGGCCCCCGAGTCGGCTCGCGCAGCCCCCGGTGGCCGCTTCGGCGCACGAGTCGGCAACGCACGCGAGTTTCGCCTCGCCGGCCCATCAACCGGCAGCGGTGCGCCAGAACCCATGTCACCCGCCGCCACACTCACGACCGCCGAGATGACCGACTACGGCATGGTCAACCGCGCCAAGGGCATGGAAGTCGGCGAGCAGTTTCAGTATCAGGTCCAGTCGCCCGTCACTATCGAGCGCCAGCGCTCAGCGATGATCCCGATCATCGATTCAAACATCCAGGGCCGGCGCGTCAGCATCTACAACATGGTCGACCGCGCCGATCACCCCCTCCGCGGCGTCGAGATCACCAACTCCTCAGGCCTGCAACTCCTGCCCGGCCCGATCGCCGTCTACGACGGTGCGGCGTACGCCGGCGACGCCCAGATCGGCCAGATCAGCATCGGCGACAAGCGCCTGCTCGCCTACGCCCTCGATACCGACATCGCCGTGCAAACCGAGCCGACGACCGACACCGAGACCGTCCGCGTCCGCATTCGTGGCGGCCTCATTGAGCACACCATCCGCTCGATCAATGGCACGACCTACACCTTCGCCAGCAAGGACCAGCAGCGTGGCCGCAATCTGCTCATCGAGCACCCGCGCCTGCCCGGCTGGGAACTGTCCACCAGTGACGAGACACCCAAAGCCACCGAGAGCACTCAGGCTGTGCACCGCTTCGCCCTGACGCTGACGCCCGGCCAGACCACCACGCTGACGGTCAATCAGGTACGGACCGACCTGCAGCAGATCTCGATCTCGACCTGGAGTGATGTGCAGGTCACCGCCCTCTTCGCCAAGGGGCGGATGAGCCAGGCCGTGCGCGATGCGATCACCGAGGCGGCCCGCAAGCAGCAGGTCGTCAGTCGGCTGGCCGAGCAGCGTGATGACCTTCGCACGCGTATCGAGCAGGCCAAGAAGGACCAGAGCGAACTGACGCAGATGCTCCAGCGCCTTGACAAGCAGAATGCCAACTACGCGACTGTCAGCGATCGCCTCAGCGAGAGCTTCAAGTCACTCTCGACGCTCGAAAAGCAGCGTGCCGATGCTGACGACGCGTGGACCAAGGCCCGCCAGGAGTATGACGCGTATGTCGCCACGCTCGATCTTGAGTAAGCCCGGCGGTCACGCCCGCTCGTCGCTATCCTGAGCCATGCGCGTCGCTTCTCCAGTTCTGCACAGTACCCAGACGCCGTTGATTGGCGTCGTGCGTCACTCGACGTCCGTCGGCATCATCACCCTCGTCGGCGTGGCGGTCATCGTCGGCATCGGCGGCTGCGTACGTGTGGCCGATCGGGCCGATGACGCCGTCGTCGGCGGGCGTGTGCTCGTGCCGGCGTTTTCCCCGCTGGATCACGATGCCGCGATGCTGCCGGGCGTCAACCTCGCGTTCCCGAAGCCCGACCGCGCCGCCCTGGATGCTCCGCTGCGAGCCCCGGCCGACGCGACTGACCCGCTCAGCCGCGATCACTGGCCGACGACGTGGGTGCTCGTGCCGGCGCAGGATGTCATCACGCAGCCGACGTACGTCTCAGGGATCGACTCACCAGGCGTGACAGCCTCGCAGCGCGGCGAGTTTCCCACCGCTGCCTCCGCCGCCGATGCGTCGACGAGCAATGAATCACGCCTCGCCCAGGCCGAGCAAGGCGTGCTGGCCCCGGCCTACGCCCTCGCCGACGCGGTGATGATCATCCCCCGCGCGATCATGCAAAGCCCGACGTCGCCCGTCCGCCGAGGCAATGACCGCGTCCGCACCAACACCAGCGCCCCAGGGATCGAACCCCTCCAGCAGCGCGAGTTCCCGGTGCCCCTGCCGGGTGCGGGCTATCCGATGCCGGCGGCTCAACCCGCGACCAACCCCGCAGAGCAGCTGCCCGAACCTCCCGTGGGGCAGGTTTCCAACCTGCCCGCCCAGCCCGCGCCGGTGACGACCCCCAGCGGCGCACCCTTGCCCCCGGGCGTGACCCCCGCCGCGCCGGAAGATGCCGACGCCCTCGACGGAGGCGCTCGCTGATGCTCAGCCCCGATTACGAAAAGCGCAAGCACCTCGATCGCGTCAAGACCGTGCTGATCGGCCTGACAATCGGCTGCCTGCTGGCGGGCTTGCTGTTCTACGCGCGGTATCAATCCTCACAACGTGCGGCGTCGGGCAGCGCCCCACCCGCAACGTCATCACCCGCCACACCGGGCGCACAAACCCCACAGCCCACGCCCGCACCACGCTAAGTCCTCAACCCCTGCGTCGCTCCGTCGCTCCGTCGCTTCCCACCCTGCTCATGCTCTCCCGCCTCACCGGCACTTTGGAATCGATCGACGGCCAGGTGGCCGTCTTGCGTCCTGCTGGGCCGCTGGGTGAGGCCGTCAGCTTCGAAGTGCTGCTGCCGGCGTATCTCGCGACGCGATTGAGCACTCGCATCGGCGAGTCAATCACGATCCGTGCCGCGGCGTATCTGCAGGCCGAGGGTCAGGGCACCAGTTTCACGCCGCAGATCCTCGGCTTTG
>JALOQT010000160.1 GCA_025453375.1 Phycisphaerales bacterium
GGACGAGGCGTAAGCCCGCTGAGGTGATGGCGGGCGTCGATCCCCGGCGTTAATCTCCGGTGCCATCCGCGTCCGGATCGAGTTATTGATGTGCACGCGCCGCCGGCCTGTGGGCGAGGTGGCTGTTCTCCGCAGCGCAAGGCTGGTGGAGAGTTGGCGGGTTGGCGGCGACGAGTTGTCCACCCAGCGGATCGACGTGTCTATATTCTCCGCCCTTCGCGGACGGTTCGGTGTGCCGAAGCACGCCAAACGGCCGCGGGATGTTTCCCTTTGAGGTTGTGAGCCCACTATGTCTGACCAGAAGGCCCAGCAGCAGCAGCAGATCCAGCTCCGCATCGACGAGCAGCGGATGAAGGTGACGTACGCCAACACGATCCGCACGACGACGACGCCTGACGAGGTCGTGCTGGACTTCGGCATGAACATGCCGATGCCGGGCCCGGATGGGCAGCCGGCGATCCTGTTTGATGTCGGCTCGCGCGTGGTGCTGAATTGGCGCGGGGCCAAGCGTCTGGCGATCAGCCTCGGCCAGGTGATCCGTCAGTTCGAGGCGCAGAATGGCGAAATCCCGCTGGGCCCGGCTCAGGGTTCGCCGGCGCCGGCACCGAAGATCGCTGACTGAGCGCGATGGCGATGATGTGGGGCCTGACGGGTTTGTCAGGCTCGACAGTTCGCCGCGTGTTTCCTACACTCATCTCCCTGGCGTGATCGCACGCCTGGGAGTTGCCTTGGGCGCGTGCCGGAGTGGCCAATCGGGGCAGACTGTAAATCTGTTGACTTAACGTCTACGGGGGTTCGAATCCCTCCGCGCCCACTAACGACCTGCACCCCGCTTCGACATCGAGGCGGGGTGCTGTCGTTTTGCTGGTGAGACTTTGACGAGGAGTGAGAACTCCCAAGGCCCGGAGGGCCCAGAGAGATGCAAAGTGGTGGGTGGGGTGGGGTGGATGGGGAGCGTTGAACGCGGCGAGAGAGAGTTGGGCGTCGACGGGTCGAGGGTCGATCGGTGAACGTTGCGGGCGAACGGGGAATTGACTGCGCAGCGTGCGAAGGATCGGGGATGCAGGCGGTGGTCAGTCCGTATCACCTCACCTCGCGCGAGAGCGCGGCGATGGCGGCGTTGCTGCTGGCCGAGTCGGTGGTGACGCTGCTGCCGACGCCGCCGGTGAAGGGTGAGGCCGGTGAGCCGAATGCCGCGGGGGGCGAGACGCGCGAGGCCGTGGCGGCGGCGCTGGCGGCGTGCCCGCGATATGGGCGGGTGCTGCGGTCATGGCTGGAGCTTGGGCCGCTGTTTGAGGCGGGAGTCGTGCGGACGCTGGCGAATCGTCAGGACGCGATGGATGACATTCGCCGTGCCGCCGAGCGGATTGATCGCCAGCGCGAACTGGAGGCGCTGCGTTCGTTTGTGCATGATGAGACGTTGGGCGGCAGCATGGATGCGCTTGATGCGTTGTGTGCTGATCTGCTCAAGGGCGGGCCGGATCCGGGGATTGCGCTGCCGATTGTCGCGGGGCTCGATGCGCTGGCGCTTCGGCATGGGTTGGTGTCGGTGCGGGCGGGTGGTGGGGGGAGTGGTGGGGGTGGGGGGGGCGGGTCGTTGACGCAGCAGGTCGAGTCGCGGCTGGGGCGGACGGTGGCGAGCTTTGGCGTGCCGATCATCGCGGCGGGCAGTGGGCGGACGATCATGAACCTGCGTGAGGGGATGTCGCGTGAACTGGCGCGGCTGCGCGGTGCGATGGATGACGCGTGGGGCAGCGGGGCAAATGGGGCAGCGCTGGGCGCGAGCGTGCGGAGCGCGGCGGCGGAGGTCACCAAAGCGTTTCGTCAGCAGGCGCCGAGCGTGGTGCGGCGCGATGATGATCTTGGACGACGCGTGACGGAGGTGTTTGTGTCGATCCAGTTGCGTGTGCTGCCGGCGGATGCGGCGTATCGAGCAGCGATTCTGGCGATGGGGCGAGCGATGCCGACGCCGCTGCCGATTGAGACGCACGGCGGGGCGGGCGCGTCGAGCGACCTGCGCGTGATGGTGGTGACGGGCACGGCGATCAGCGTGGCGTGAGCGATTCTCCAGAAATCAAACCTTCATGCGAGATGGGGGTGGTGGCGCGATCTGTGCGCGGGAGCGGCGGTACCATCTGCTGATGCAGGAGCTTCCATGTGTGATGCGTGACAGGAGGCAGCGATGGCGGGACATGATGTGTCTGAGGTGAGCGAGGCGTGCCGGGCGTTGTCGCCGTATCGGATGATCGCGGTGGGGACGGACTTTTCGTCGTGCGCCGGGGTCGCGATTGAACAGGCGGTGCGGCTTGGCGGGGCGGCATCGGTGCGCGTGGTGCATGTGATTGACACGATCGTCGAGGTCGCGGCGGACTCGGCGATGTCGGCGTTTGTGCAGTCGATCCGCGAGGGGCTGATCGCCGAAGCGACGGATGCGTGGAAGGCCAGTGCGGCGAAGATCGGCGGCGCGGCGGCGAACCTGCCGTGCCAGGTACTGGTGACCAATCGCATCGTCGGTGTGCTGGGGTTTGTCCGATCGTGCGGGGCGGATTTGCTGGTGCTCGGTGCGTATGGCGATCGGCGGCCGGATGTGGGCTTTGGCACGGTGGCGACGGCGTGCGTCCGCAAGAGCATGACCGATGTGCTGCTGGTGCGCGAGCGGCAGCGGGGGGCGTTTACGAATGTGGTCGTTGGTGTGGATTTCTCGGCGACTTCGGCACGGGCGCTGGCGCGGGCGGGGCAGATCGCCGCGCGCGATGGGGCGACGCTGCATGTCGTGCATGTGCTGTCGGCCCCGTGGCGACGGTGGGCGGAGCGGGCGCTGGCCGCGCCGGCGGGCACGCTGGTCCCGCCGCACGTGCTGGCGGCGCACCGGCAGGAGGCGACGGAGCGATTGGAAGCGTGGCGTGCGTCGATCGCTGCGGAGTTTGCAGGATTGCAGACAGTGGCGGCGTGCCTGGATGAGTGGGATGCGCAGCTCGGTGCGGGGTCGGTCAGTGGTGGTGGCGGCGGGCATCGCTCGAGCCTGACGGGCTATGGCGTGCGCGCTCGCGCAGATTTGATGGTGCTGGGCACGCGTGGGCGGACGAACCTGCGCGATGTGCTGCTGGGTAGCACGGCGGAGAAGGTGCTGGCCGAGTCGCCATGCTCGGTGCTGGCCGTCAAGCCTGCCGGGTTCAGCCATCCGCTGGCGACGGGCGAGGCGGGCCTGGAAGGGTCGACAATCGGCCGCGTGGAGAAGTTCTAGACGTCGGGTGTGTGAGGGCTGGCGACAATGCGAGGTGTGTGATGCCTGAGATGAATCAAGGGTTGGCCCATGTGGTGGTGGCGACGGACTTTTCAACGTGCGCTGATGCGGCGGTGCGACACGGTGCACGGCTTGCCGCCAAGGCGGGAGGTCGGCTGACGCTGCTGCATGTCGTCACGCCGATCCTGCATAATCGATCATGGCTGGACAAGCACGTTTCGGCGCAGGTGCCGACGACGACGCAGCTCGTCGCTGAGGCTGAGTCACGCTTGCGCGGCATCGCGGACTTTGTCGGCGGGGCGAAGACCGTTGTGCTGCAGGGGCATGTGCTCAGTGAGCTGCTGCGCTGGTGCGAGGCCCAGAGGCCGGATCTGATCGTGCTCGGCGCGCACAGTCAGATTGATGCGCATCGTCATCTGGGGTATGTCGCATCGGGGGCGATGCGACAGGCCCATGCACCTGTGCTGGCGGTGCATCCTGATCGGTCGGATCGGCCACGAGGGGTGATTCGGCGCGTGCTGGTCGGGACGGATCTGTCCGAAACGTGCCGACGCGGGTTGCGGCTGGGCTTGCTGCTGGCGGCGGGTAACGGCGAGGAGAAAGGCGAGGTGGAGTTGTTGCACGTCTATGGCCCCGGGCTTGGCGGGTCGACCGGGCGAGCCGCTCCGGAGGTCGAGGCCCAGTTGCTTCGCGATGTCGAGGCGTGGGCGCGGCCGGTGATCGAGGGAGGCCCGAAGGTCGATGTCACGATTGCCGTGGGGATGGCGCTGCGGCATGGAGAGGCCCTGCTGCGGCATGCCGAGACGACCGGAGCGGATGTGCTGGTGATTGGTACGCAGGCCCATAGCAGCCTGCGGGATGTGCTCTTTGGCAGCACGGCCGAGAGCGTCGTGCGCGGGGCGCGGTGTGCGGTTTTGACGGTGAAGCCCGATGGGGCGAAGCGTGGAGGTGTGTGATGCAGGTGGCTGTGTTTTCCAGCAAGGATTATGAGCGTCCGTTCCTCGATGCGGCGTGCGCGGGCAGTGGACTGGGCGGTGGTGCTGGCAGTGGCGTGGTTCTGCAGCATCTTGATGCTCGGCTGTCGGAGGCGACGGCTGAACTGGCGCGCGGGGCGCCGGTGGTGTCGATCTTTGTCGCGGATGACG
>JALOQT010000161.1 GCA_025453375.1 Phycisphaerales bacterium
CACCGGGGGCAAGCATATCGCCGGGGGGGTCGGGCTTTGGGAGTGGGGAGTCGTGAGGCGTGAGACGTCGGGCGTCTGGCTTCAGGGAGATGCACCCTCATCCGCCTTCGGTCCGCTGGACGCGGACCTTGGCACCTTCTCCCGCCCCCCCAGGGCGGGAGAAGGGGTTTGGCGCTGGATGATGGGGGTTGGGTTGAGGCGGGTCTGAGCAGGCTGAAAACCTGCTCCACGCGGGTGTGGGGTTGAGCACCTGGTCCACGCGGGTCATTCTGGCGCGGGTGTGGGCTTTGGCGGGGGCGGGGGCTTGGGTTTGGTGGGTTTATCGGGGGCGTTGAAGGTGTTCATCGCGCGGGTGAGGCCGCTGGTGACGAAGGTGACGGCGGCTTCGGCGGCGCGGGTGAGGCCTGGGGCCAGGGCGATGCGCTGGTCGGTGGTGAAGGCGCCGAGGACCCAGTCGGCGGGGTCGTTGTAGGTCGATGGGGGCGGATCGATGCCCAGGCGGAGGCGTGCGTAGTCCTGCGTGCTCAGGGCGCGGTCGATATCGCGGAGGCCGTTGTGCCCGCCGTGCCCGCCGCGCTCGCGGAGGCGGATGGCGCCGAGGGGCAGGGCGTAGTCATCGACGAGGACGAGAATGTTGGCCTTGTCGATTTTGTAGAAGCCGATGGCCTCAGCGACGGACTGGCCGGAGCAGTTCATGAAGCGCATCGGCTTGAGGAGCAGCGCGCGGTGCCCGTGCGGGCCGAGGTGGATTTCGGCACACTCAGCGCCGAACTTCTGACGCCACCCGCCGAAGGTGATGCTCGTGGAGGCGAGGCTGGTGGCGCTGGCGAGGCGATCAACGGCCATGAAGCCCGCGTTGTGTCGCGTGGCGGCGTATTGCGGGCCGGGATTGCCGAGGCCGACGATGAGGTGCACGGGAAATCGCCAAATGTGCAAATGGCCAAATTACCACATGAAGACTGATGGCTGATGGCTGATGCCTTCTTGCCGCTGAAAGCCTCGGCGGGGCTGGTGGGCCGCGCCGGGGTGAAGAATCGAGGTCGGATTACTTCTTGGCGGCGGGGGCGGCGGCCTTGGCGCCGGGCTTGGCCGGTTCCTTGGCGGCGGCTTTCTCGGCACGCTCCTTCTCGCCAATGACTTCCGGTGCGACGGCGGCAGCGCCCTCGACGGTCGTGGCTTCGGCGGTGACGACTTCCTTCTGCTCGACGATCTGGGCGACGATGGCGTGCACGTCGGTGATCATCTTCATGTCCGCCAGCGGGAGCTTGACCTGGCCGACGGTGATCTGCTCATCGAGGCCGAGGTCCGTCACGTCGACGATCAGCACGTCGGGGATGTCCAGCACGCGGCACTCGATTTCGACTTCGTTGACCGGGTGGATGAGGATGGCGCCGGCGCTCTTGAGGCCCTTGGCGTCGCCCTTGAGTTCGACGTGCACCTTCGTGCGGACGCGCTCCTTGGCGTCGACGCGGGCGAAGTCGGCGTGGACGATGTTGGTGCCGAGGTAGTCAAACTGCAGGGCCTTGAGGAGGACCATCTGGCCCTCGTCCTGGTTCTTGGTGCCCGGGAAGTCCAGGAGGAAGACCTTCTCGCCGCTGGCGAAGTGGCGGATGGCTTCGACAGACTGGAGATCGATGGCGACGGGGTCCCGCTTGTGGCCGTAAACGACGCCCGGGAGCTTGCCGCTCTCACGGGAACGCTTGGCGTAGCGCGAGCCGATCTTGGCGCGAACTTCGGCCTTGAGCTTGATGGGGTCCTTGGTTGACATGGATGCTTCCTTTATAAAAAGTGATTGGGGACTGGGGACTGGGGACTGGCAGAACAAGACAACAAGAGACAACGAATCGGCTCAGCGCTTCGCGCCGGCGGTTTTCTTGAAGAGGGCTGAAATCGAGAGGTTTTTGTGGATGCGGTGGATCGCTTCGCCCAGCAGGTCGGCGACGTCCAGCTCGACGAGCTTGTGGCGGATCGCGGCGAGGCGGTCGACGGCGGCATCGCTGCCCGGGTGGCGGGCGAGGTTGGAGGGAATCGTGTTGGTGACGATGATGCGGTCGATGTCGGGGGAGGCGAGCTTGGAGATCGCGGCGCCGGCGAGCACGGCGTGGGTGGCGGCGGCGAAGACGCGCTTGGCCCCGTGCTGGCGGGCGAGGGCGGCGGCCTGGGCGACGGTGCCGCCGGTGGCGATCATGTCATCGAACATCAGGACGGTCTTGCCGCTGACGTTGCCGATGAGGCGATCGGTGATGACTTCGCTGCCGCTGAGGCGGCGTTTGTTGATGATGGCGATGTCGGCGCCGAGCATGTTGGCGAAGCTCTCGGCGACCTTGAGGTTGCCGACGTCGGGGCTGAGCATGACCAGTTCGCCCGTGTCGATGCCCAGTTCACGCTTGATGGTCATGAAGTATTCATGGAAGACCGGCGTGGCGGAGAGGTGATCCAGCGGGATATCGAAGAAGCCCTGGAGCTGGGCGGCGTGCAGGTCCACCGTGATGATGCGGTCAATCCGCGCGGCGGTCATCAGGTTGGCGACGAGCTTGGCGGTGATGGGCACGCGACCTTCGTCCTTGCGGTCCTGACGGGCGTAGCCAAAGTACGGGATGACGGCGGTGATGCGCTTGGCGCTGGCACGCCGGAGGCAGTCGGTGAAGATCAGCAGTTCGACGAGGTTGTCGTTGACCGGCTCGCTGGTGCCCAGGACGACGAAGCAGTCGCGCCCGCGGACATCCTCCTCGATGCGGACGAGCAGCTCGCCATCGGGGAACTGCTCGGTGCGGGCGGTGCCCAGCGGGACGCCGATGTGGGCGCAGATGCGGCGGGTCAGCTCGATGGCGCGGCGGCCGGCGAAGACGCGGAGCTGGTTGGACTCTTCGCGGCTGGCGCGCTGGGCCTCGACGACCTGGGCGCGATAGATGCCGTCAACCTCGGCCAGCTGCACCGGGGTGTTGATGCTCAGAACGTCCTCGGGCGGGACGGCGTCGATGACTTCGACGCGCTTGGCCTGGGCGAGGAAGAGGCCGGGCACGTCGGTGATGTAATACTCGCCGCTGGCTTCATTTCGCTTGACCTGGGCGAGGCCTTCGAAGAGCTGCTTGAGGTCAAAGCAGTAGTAGCTGGGGTTGACCTCGCGGATGGTCTGCTGGGCGGGGGTGCACTCTTTGTGCTCGACGATGGCTTTGAAGCGGCCGGTGCTGGTGCCGTCGGCGTTGATGGTGCCATCGCGGACAATGCGGCCGTAGCCGGTGGGGTCGGGGATGATGCTGGTGGCAAGGGTAGCGCTGGCGCGGGTTTCGTTATGACGATCCAGCAGGGTGCGGAGAGTCTTGCTGCGGATCAGCGGGCCATCGCCAGCGAGGACGAAGACGGGCTGGTTGGGCGTGGACAGCAGGTCCTTGACGCTGTCCTTGGCCGCGAGCACGGCGTGGCCGGTGCCCAGCTGCTGCTCCTGGACGGCAAACTCGATCCCTGCGGCCCACGAGGCGCCCTGACGGGCGACGGCTTCGCGCACGACCTCCTGCTTATAGCCGACGACGAGGATGATGCGCTTGGCGCCGGCGGCGCGGCAGGCATCGACCACGCTGCAGACCATCGGCCGATCGCCGACGGGGTGCACGACCTTGGGCAGGTCGCTATTCATGCGCGTGCCCTTGCCCGCGGCGAGGATGATGGCGACGGGGGCGGTGCCGGATTGATTGGGTGTGACGATCATGCGCGCGTGGTGCCTTGGCGAGAGCGGGAAGAGGCGTGCGCTTGCGTCAACGTCGCGGTCCGGGGTGACCCGGCAGAAGAGAGAACCGCGAGAACTGGCCGACCAGGATTTGAACCTGGACAAGCAGAATCAAAATCTGCTGTGCTGCCGTTACACCATCGGCCAAAGAGAGGTGTGCTGTGAGCGTCGAGTGTACGACGGTGAGGTCGGACTTGATCGATCACGGCGAGCGAAACCACCTGAGATTCGGCGCGACGTTGACGAAAGTGCTGGAATGGAACTGGTTGAGGGGTGGACGATCCGGCGTTCGGCGACGACTGCGAAACTTCGCGGTCGGGGCCGGGGTTGCTGGCTTGGGCGGAGGCCGAAGCGAGCAGGGGCCGGTCGATCCGCGGCGACCATCTTGGCACCGTGCCAGATGGCGGGAACTCGGGATGCGCGACGCCGCGTCGAGCAACCCCTGATCGTGCCTCGGTGCGCTGGGCGACGTGCTGGTGCACGGCGCGGGCGACGTCCGTCGCGATCGGTTCCGGGCCTCGATTATTGACGGCGGGGGGAGGTCGGTCAAGCCGCGGGAGGGGCTGCGGAGGGTTCGACGGAGGCTGGCGGGGTGTCGTCGGTGATGTGGCCGTGCTGGGCGTAGAGCCGGCAGGCGGTGCGGGCGACCGCT
>JALOQT010000162.1 GCA_025453375.1 Phycisphaerales bacterium
GCATGTCGCGCATCAGCGCGGCACCGTGGGGCGGCGAAGAGGTATATGTCAACATCTATGCCGACGCGGTGCAGCGCGATGAAGACGCAGGCGTGCGGGCCGTGGCGGCGCGGGCGCTGGGCAACCATGGGCGGCCGGAGCATGTGCCCTTGATTCTGCCGCTGCTGACCAATGACGACGCGCGGGTGCGCCTCGAAGCGGCCCGCGCGCTGCAGCGTTTGCATAACCCCGTGGCGATTCCCAAACTGGGCGAACTGCTCGTCGGTCGGCCGGACCCCAATCGCCCGCGGGCCAACCCGCGTGCGCCGATCCCGCTGACCTTGGAGAGCAACAAGGACGTGCGCGCCGCCGGGGCCGAGGCGCTGGCGCAGTATGCCGACCCGCTGGCAGCACAGTCGCTGCTGGTGGCCTTGGGGGATGATGACCTGCTCGTCGCCCGCACCGCGCGGCTGAGCCTTCGCACGATGACCGGGCAGGACTTCGGCCCCGAGCCAGAGCCGTGGCGCACGTTCCTGGCGGGGCCAAACCCGTTTGCCGGGCGCCTGGCGTATATGTATCCGGCGTATCAGCGCGATCGCTATACGTGGGAATACATCCCGCTCTGGCCAGACCCGCCCAATGAAGCCAGTGCTGCCCCGGCTGGATATGAGCCGCCGGCGACGCAGTGAATGCGGCGCACGGCTTGCGTGCAGTACGCGCGAGCGTGCACGAGATGGTCAATCGTCATCAGGTTCTTCCAGCCGCAGCAGGGCCTCAAGCCGTGCGCTGTGCGGCGGGATGGCACTGAAGCGTGAGGCATCCAGCCTGGCTGGCCAATGCAGCACCGCGGCCTGGCCCGTCGACAGTTCGCCCGGTTGCTTCGCATCGCGCACCAGCAGATCGGCAACGAGAGAACTGAGCGTCGGGTTATGCCCGACCAGCACCAGCGTTGCATGGCCGCCGGCAAGGCGGGACGATGCGGCTTGCAGATGCTCGCGCTCGCTGCATCGCGTGCTGAGGCGATCATCGATCTCGATCGACACGCAACGCTTGGAGCCTGGCGTGCCCAGTGCTGCTTGCAGGGCCTCGGCCGTCTGGCGTGCTCGCACCAAGGGACTGGAGACGATCAGCGTCGGCAGCCACTGCGGCGCGCGCTCGATGAGCATCTGGCCGATGTGCTGCGCCTGGCGCACGCCGCGGGGGCGGAGGGCTCGATCAACGTCGGTCCCGCTGGGCGAGTGCTTCTCAGCCTTGCCGTGGCGCAGAATGATCAGTCGCGACAGGGGCGCGTGCGCGTTCATGCATTCTGCTCCGCAGCGGGCTGATCAGCCGCGGCATCGAGCGTCTGCCATGGCAGATCGGCCCACACGGTCGTCCCTTCGCCCCACACGCTGCTGAGGCCGACCTGCCCGCCCAGCGCCTCGGCGGCCTGACGCACAATCGCCAGCCCCAGCCCCGTGCCGCGACGCGAGGCGAAGCCCGTGCGGGCACCATCGACCTGATAGAACCGCTCCCACACGCGCTCCTGATGTGCCAGCGGAATGCCCTGGCCGCGATCGACCACGCTGATTCGCAGGCTCGCCCCCGGTTCGACGCCGCGCGAGACGCTCAGGCGGATCGGCGTGCGTTCATACGCGAACTTCACGGCGTTGTCGATGAAGTTCCGTGCAATCAGACCGATCAGCCGCCGATCGCCAACAAAACCCTCGCACGCAGGCTCGACCTGACACTCCAGCATCAGCCCGCGCTCGGCGCACGCCGGGGCGAAGGCCGATTGCAGGCTGGAGATGACCTCACGCCAGTTGATGACTTCCGGCTCGATACTCAGGCCTGGCGTATCCAGACGGGTCACGTCCATCAAGTCGCGGATGAGTTCCTCAAGTCGTCGAGCATGCTGGTCGACCGTCACGAGCATGCGGTCGCGCATCGGCGGGTCGTCGACTGCACCGTCCTGCAGTGTCTCAGCCGCGAGGCGAATCGCGGCAATCGGCGTGCGGAGCTCGTGGCTCGCATTGGCGATGAAGTCTCGCTGCATCGCCATCGCATGGGCCAGATCGGTGATATCACGAAACACCAGCAGCACGCCGAACACGCCCGCGCCCCACGCGTTGGGCACGGGCGTGGCGGTCACGTCAAACGTCCGCTGGCCGCTGTCGCCCGTGAGCGTGACGCGAACGACGCCCCCCGCGCCGGCGTGCGCACGCGTGTGCAGATCGATGATCTCGCGCCGCGTGACGAGCCCCCGCAGCGGGCGACCCACCAGCGCGCTGGTCTTGACCCTGCCCAGCCCGAAGAACCGCTCGGCAGCGGCATTGCACAGCAGCACCGCATCGCCCGCATCAGTCGCGACAACCGGATCCTCCAACGCGTCGAGCACGCTTTGCAAGTTCTGCCCCTTGCGGGCCGCGTCCTTGACCTGATCGGTCAGGCGCGTGCCGAGGCGGCCGAGCGTGACGCGCAGGAGGGCCAGTTCGTCGGGCTGCGTGTCGTCGCCCTCTTCGCGGGCCAGCGATCGCGCGGCTTCGGCCGAGCCGCTGAAACCCGGCGCGAGCATCCGCTCGACCTCGCGATGCAGACGGCTGATGCGCTCATTGCGCCGCAGCGCCCAAGCACAGACCGCCCCGATGCTGAGCGCCGTCAGCAGGAGCGTGATGCCCATGCGGACCGAGGCCGGCTCGATGAGCACCTGCGCCAATGCCGCGCCGCCACCGGCGATGAGCACACATCCCGCCGCCGGGGCAACTTCGCGCCACGTCGCTTGCATGAAGGTCCTCTGCCTGGCGTGCGGCCAGCTGGCCGCGCGGGAGCGCGGCGCGCGGGGAGCGTGCGCCGCGCCGAGTCGGGCTTACTTATCCGACGCGGCGTTTTCGATCGCCTTGCCGCCAGCCTTGATGTCCTTACCCATGCCCTCAACGGTGTTGCACGCCGCGAGCATGCCCGCCGCGCAAACCGTCATGACCAGGGCAACCTTCTTGATCGTGTTCCGCATAGATGAATCTCCGAAAGCACTGGGCGTTCCTCAACGTTCGGGCGACCGCTTCGCCCGACTCGCAAGGCTTGTACCTCGTGAACGACCGATCGTAATCGCGTGCGAGCGTGGCCGCAAGCCCTCAAACGCCGCCCTTGAGCGCGGCACAGCCAGGACCCTTCGCGCGTCCCTCACTCACTTGCCCTTGACAGGCCCCGCCGCGCGGAAGGTCGCGATCCGCTTGCCTGCGTTGTCCGTCAGGATGAGCGTCTGGCCATCGATCCGCCAGCGCGTCGCCCCGGCCAGCGCGCCGGTGAATCGCCGCTCTATATCCATCGCCTCCGGCGGGCCGGCCATCATCGTCATGCCGATCTTCGAAAAGTCGACCCGCCCGGCCCGCACGTCCGCCTCGCTCATCTCGGCAAACATGCGATTGACGCCGGAAAACCCGCCAACCCGCCCCAGCGGGCTGAAGACCAGTTCGGGCAGCGTCGGGCGCGAGCCCATCGGCTCCAGCGCCGACACCGCGCGGCCGCCAAGCGTGGCCAGTTGCCACGTGCTGGCATGCAACGCCCCGAGGTCACGCGATGCGTTGTCGCCGACTGCATGATCCGAACCGTCACCACTCATGTTGCTCCTCGCAGCGCACGCGCCGAGGCCCAGCACGATTCCGCTGACCAGACACGCACCGAGACACGCCTTCAGGATCGTCATTGCACATCTCCGAGAACTTGCTGGGGCTTGCCCGCTCAATCGCAGGCCTGCGTCACTTAGAACTCCGCCTGCTTCGGCGCACGCGGGAAGGGGATCACGTCGCGGATGTTCTGCATCCCGGTCACGAACTGGATCAGCCGCTCGAAGCCCAGGCCGAAGCCCGCGTGCGGCGTCGTGCCGTATCGGCGCAGATCGCGATACCACCAGTAGTCCGCGATGTTCAGGCCCATCTCCGTCAGGCGCGAATCGAGCTTGTCCAGGCGCTCCTCACGCTGGCTGCCGCCGATGATCTCGCCGATGCCCGGCACCAGAATGTCCATCGCGCTGACGGTCTGGCGATCAGGCTCGCAGCCGTCATCAAGCCGCATGTAAAACGCCTTGATGCCCTTGGGATAGTTCGTCAGGATCACCGGCTGCTTGAAGTGTTCCTCAGTCAGGAACCGCTCATGCTCGCTCTGCAGATCGATGCCCCACTGCACGGGGAACTCGAACTTCTTCTGCCCCTTGGCAATCGCCTCCTGGAGGATCTTGACACCTTCGGTGTAGGTCAATCGCAGGAAGGGCTTGTCGATGATGTGGCGCAGGCGGTCGATCGCCGTCTTTTCGATGCGCTCGGCGAAGAACTTCATGTCATCAGGCCGCTCGTCGAGCACCGTCTTGAAGAGGTACTTGAGCATGTCCTCCGCCAGGCGTGCATCGTCGGCC
>JALOQT010000163.1 GCA_025453375.1 Phycisphaerales bacterium
TGTGGTATGCCGGGCCGGCGGGGGATATTCGGCTGCCAGGCGCGGGCGGTGGGCCAGTGTCTTCACGCGTGGATTTGTCGGACTTGAATGCGGATTCGCCGCGGGTGAGCCCGTTTGCGGGGCTGGCGATTCGGTCGGCACGGGATGCGCAGAATTCGTGGCTGGGCAGCCGCGGGTGGTTGTTTACGGCACAGGGCGCGGGGACGGGGCTGGATGCGACGGTGGTGGCGGGGCAGGCGTTGCAGCTGGGCACGCTGGCGGTGGCGCCGGGCGATGCGCTGCGCGTGGAGGTCGACCTGGCGAGCTTCGAGGCGGCCGGGGGCCTGACGTGGCGGCTGACGGACTTTGGCGAGCCGAGTGGGTCGGTGTGGATCGATGCTTCGGCGCTGGTGGGTGTGCGGGTGGTGGAGCAGCGGTTTGAGGTGAGCCGGGTGGCAGGTGGGGCAACAGCGCGGATGGAGGATGTGTATGCCGCGCCGCTGGTGGGGACGCGTGTGGATGTGCAGTTGGGGCGTGAGTTTGGTGCGCAGTTGCGTGCGGCGATTGGGGCGTGGCCGGATCGGTCGTCATTTGATGTTGAAACGAGTTTTACGTGGCGGCCGATGTTTGATGCGAGCACTGGAGCGGGGCAGTGGCTGGGGGTGACGGTGGGGTACCGCTTGCTGAGTTTCGATTACACCTCAGGTGAGGGGGGTGGATCGCGGTCGTACTCGGGTTCGCTGGCGGGTTTGTTTGGTGGGGTGACGTTGCAGTTTTGAGTCACGGTTTGCAACATCTGGCTTGACAAGCACTTAGGCGTCGTGCATACTGCCCATCGGGAGTTCTCCCCATGGCTCACGCGATCGCTCGGGTTTGGGCGATAGTTGGGGTAGCGTTGAGCGGCTCGCGCGTCGGTTCTGACGGGCGGGTGTGTGCGCGTGTGACTGGTGGTCCTTCGATGCAGGAGGCCGCGGCGTGGATACGTTGACCAAGAAGGAACTTGTCGAGGCTGTGGCGCGCCGGTTGGGTGTGGAGGTTCGCCATGCCGACGAAGCGGTGCGGCCTGTGCTGCAGGCGGTGCTGGACGAGATCATCGAGCAACTGGCGCAGGGGCGGCGGATTGAGTTCCGTGACTTTGGCGTCTTTGAGGTTCGCCAGCGGGCGGCGCGGGCGGCGCAGAACCCCAAGACGCTCGCGCCGGTGCTGGTGCCGTCGCGGCGGGCGGTGAAGTTCAAGGCCGGGCGACTGATGAAGCAGCGGCTGGATGGGGGGCCGGCGCCGAAGCCAGGGTCGAGCACGCCTGGGGGAAGTGGTGAGGATCAGCGGCGGAGTGCGTGATTGGAGCAGGCATTAGTAGTCAGGCATCAGGAGTCAGGCATCAGGAGTTCGTTTTTTTGCGGGCTGGTTGAAAACCTGCCCCACGCGGTGTTGTTTGCCTCAAGGGGCGTTAGAGATTCAGGCCGCGGGCGCGGAGGTGGAGGCGGATTTGGGCGGCGGTGTCGGCGTCGTGGTCGATGGGGAGGGCGTCCCAGCCGGCGGCGTTGGCGGCGGTGACGTTTTCTGGCAGGTCGTCGAAGTAGATGATCGATGAGGCGTCAAAGCCGGTGGTGGCTTGGAAGGCTTGCCAGATGGCGGGGTCGGGCTTGACGAGGCGGAGGAGGTGACTGGCGTGGAGGTGCTGGACCATCGCGGGTGTGGGGAACTTGGCCGCGCCATGCGGGCCGGAGGTCATCTGGCGCCAGTGCCAGGCGTTGGTGTTGGAGAGGACGCCTGTGGCGATGGACTGCGCGTGCAAGTCGGTGATGAGGCGGGCGATGCCAGGGTATTCGCCGGTGATCCAGATGTCGTGAATGTGGCGGCAGTCGTCTGGTGAGTAGAGGCCTTGCATGGCGCTGCTCATCGCGGCGAAGTACTCCTCGTCGGTGAGGGCGGAGACTTCGTATCGCTTGACGATGGCCTTGCGGGCTTCGAGCATGTCCGCCTCCATGACGCGCGGATGCTCGGGGAGGCCGGCGAGGCGTGCGGCCTGGAGCCATGAGCGACAGATGCGCACGACGACGCCACCAAGATCAAAGACGACGATGACGCCGCTGGGCATAGGAAGGGTTCATCGGCGCGCGGGCAGGGGTGGCAGGAGCGGCGGGGTCTGCGTACGGGCGGATTATCGGTGGGTGTCCCACCAGTGTTCGACGAGGCGTGTGGCGGCGCCGCTGTAGAGCTCGATGAGCAGATCGTTTGGCAAGCTGAGGCCTTGCAGGCGCGGGCTGCTGGTGGCAGTGAAGCGTTGCGGGTCGATCATCTTCAGGTCGCCATCGGCGATGGGGCTTGGGCCGTCGTAGTCGGTCTCAAACATGGTGCGCAAGGCCCAGTAGCGGGAGCAGTAGAGCTCGAAGGCTTGCTCGGGGCTGCTGGCCAGGTCGGCCATGCGGCTGATGCCAGTTTTGGCGGGGGAGAGTTGGTCATCGAGGGTGACCAGGTCACTGCCGAAGAGGATGCGGCCTTTGTGTTTCCAGAGGAAGGCGACGACTTCATCGCGGGTGTGGCGCGAGAGTTCGCGGACGATCCATTTGGTGGCGCTGGTGTCGAGGTGCAGGTTTGGGTGTGCGTCGAGGAGGTGGTCGAGGAAGGCGAGGTCCTCGGGCCAGCCGCCCATGTGAGCGGCGATCCATGGGACGGGGAAGAGGTCGAGCATTCGGCGGAGGCCGACGTAGTGATGGGCTTTGGTGCCGTAGAGGCCGCCGTCGCGATAGCGGGTGGCGAACCAGGTGTCCGGGTCGGCGACGTGGACCATGAGCATCATGCCCAGGCTGGTGGCGAGGCGGGCGTGCTGGCGGCGCCAGGGGCTGTCGACGTCGGCGAGGTCGGTGGCGCCGTGGCCGAGGCCTGGGGGCAGGATGTCTCGCAGGGCTGGGGAGCACCAGAGTTTGCACATGCGTGCGCCGAACTCGGCGGCGAAGCGCTCGATGACGCGGAGGTAGCCGGCGCGGTGGGCGTCCTGCTTGTCCTCGGCGGCGAAGTGGGGCATGGTGATGAAGCGGACCGAGTCGCCCAGTGCGTCGCGCACGGGTTGGGCGAGGTGAATCTGCGTCATTGTGTAGGTACGGGTGATGCCGAAAAGCGTGCGGGCTCGGTGATAGAGGGGGGCGGCGTGCGTGCCGTGGATGTGGGTGTGGATGTCGATAATCGGGACGATGGGCGGGCCGAGGCGGCCGCCGGCGTGGCGCGGGGTGGTGGCTTCGGCGACGTAGTCGAGGCTGAGGAGATTGTGCGGGCCGGCGGGCGGGGGCATGGGGGAGCGTATGGGAAGAAAATGGCCAAATTGCAAAATGGCCAAATGGCCAAATGAGAACTTGCTGATGCCTGATGGCTGATGCCTTCTCCGTCATGCCTAGACTATCGATGTATGGCACGCAAGGGCAGTCGATATGGGTCGGAGGCGAAGGGGCTTGCTGAGCGGGGTGGGGGCGGTGCGGGGGCGGGGGGGAGTGGGCGGTTGTTGCCTGGGACGTTGGAGTTGCTGGTGTTGTCGGTGGTGCTGGGGGAGCCGCTGCATGCGTATGGGATTGCGCAGGCGATTGATGAAGCTTCGGCGAATGTGCTGAGCGTGCCGGAGGGTTCGCTGTTTCCGTGTCTGGAGCGGCTGCACCGGGAGGGGTGCGTGGTGCGGGAGAGCCGTGTTGTGCAGGGGCGCCGGCGTGTGGTGTACAGCATCACGGGGACGGGGCGAATGCGGTTTGAGCGGGCCCACAAGGCGTGGCTTCGCGTGGCCTCGGCGGTGGATCAGGTTGTGCAGCGTTATACATAGTTTGGCTAGGCATTAAGCGTGCGATGGAGAGGCTGTCGATTGAAGCGAGGCTCGGCGACTGTCGAAACCGCTGGCGTATTGTGGCTCCGGCCGGGTGTGCCCGGCCGATCCTGCCCGACGACCTTCTTGGAGTGACGACGATGCCGACGAAAGTTGCCAAGCCTGCTGTCAAGTCTTCGGTTCTCAATGGCGCGGCGAAGGCTGGCGCCAAGAGCCCGGCCAAGCACAGCGCGAAGGTCGCGCCGAAGCCGGCGAAGTCTCTGGCCAGCAAGAAGAGCGCGGGCAAGGTGAAAGCTGTGGCGAAGGCCAAGGCGGGCAGCGGCGCACCCAGCAAGGGTTCGGCGCGGGCCAATGGTGGCGGTGGGGGCGTGAAGCACAGCACCTTTGGCGTTTTCAAGACGACGCATGAGTTCCTGTCGGCGGAGAAGCCGATCGTGTACGTCAACGGGATGATGATGCCCAAGGGGCAGGCGATGGTCAGTGTGTATGACCATGGGCTTCTGTATGGCGACGGGGTGTTTGAGGGGATTCGGATTTACAACGGGAAGATCTTCAAGTGCGGGCAGCA
>JALOQT010000164.1 GCA_025453375.1 Phycisphaerales bacterium
GCAGCAGCGCCATCACGCTGATTCCTCCCGCGATTCACCACCATCATCGTGGTTCAACTCTGTGTCATCCTGGCCATCGCCGCACTAGTCATCGCTCGCGACCCGCAGTTCGCCGCGAGCCTGCCGGAGCCACATCTCGTCGGCATCATCGCCTCGCTCGGTGCAATGCTCGGACTGGTCGCGACTGTCTGGCTCCACGCCGCGTGGGCCGACGGGCACATGACCCGCGCCGCGACGACCAAGCCCCTTCGATCCGCACGCTTCTTCGGCGAGGCCGCGCTCTTCGCCCTGACCAGCGTGCAGGTGTTCATGACCCTCGCCCTCGGCTGGCCGACGTTCATCCAGCAGTCACTTGGCCATCCGATCGTCATTGGCCACGTCATCGCGCTGACCCCCTTGCTGCTTTCAATCCTCGCGCTCTGGTGGGCGCAGTGGCCGCTGCAACGCCGCATCTGGGAAGCGATGCTCATCCGCCGGCTTGACCAGGGCCACAGCATCGAGCCACTGCCAACGCGCGTGCAGGCCGTCTGGCAACGCACTCGCCATGATCTGCTGCCCGCCCTGCTCCCGCTGGCGATCCTCACCGCCTGGCACGCGCTGGTCACCCATGCGATCATCCCGCGCGTCGAGGCCATCTGGTCGCCGACAGCCGATCGCCTCAGCACCATCGCCATGATCCTGCAAGTGCTGGGCGTCATCGCCGTCGTCCTGGCCATACCGGCCTTGCTGGCTCGGCTCTGGAACACCGTGCCCCTCGGCCCCGGCCCGCTGGCCCAGCGGCTAGCGACACTCGCCGCCGCCGCGCAGGTCCGCGGGGGCGATCGCGTCCGCATCTGGCAAACCGGCGGCACACTGCTCAACGGCGCAGTCATGGGCACCTTCGGCGGCCCGGGCGGGCGCTTCCGCGCCGTCTTACTGACTGACGCGCTCGTCGAGCAACTGCCTCAGCGCGAACTCGAGGCCGTCGTCGCCCACGAACTTGGCCACGTCCGAAGGCGTCACATCCCCTGGTTGATGGCCGCAACCGCGGCGGCCGGCCTGGCAATGACGGTGCTGGCGAGCCTCGCACTCGTCGCCGCGCTGGTGGTGATGCCGCAGGTCATCACGCCGCTGGTGGGCGAACTGATCATCACCGGCGCGGCTTTCACCAACGCGATCCTGACCTTCGGCTTCGTCAGCCGGCGCTTCGAGCATCAGGCCGACGCCTTCGCCGCCGTGCTGCTCTCGCGCGTCGCCCCGAAGGACCCCGACGCGCTCGCGCCCGCAGACACGCCCCGACCCACAGCCCCCACTGCTCCCCCCGCTCCGCCTGCCCTCCCGATCGTCCGCACCGAAGCGACCGACGCCATGATCGCCGCGCTCTGGACCGTCAGCGAATCGCAAGGCATCGACCCCGAGCGATTCACCTTCCGCCACGGCTCAATCGCCGCCCGCATCCGCCACCTCCATCGCCTCTCCGGCCAGCGCATCGATCGCCTCCCGATCGACCAGACAGCCCTGCTCATCCGCATCGCGACCCTCGCGGTGCTGCTGACCATCGGCATTGCGTGGCTGGCCGGATGGATCACGCTGGCGTGAGGCCGGAACGCTTGGCCCCTCCGGCGCGCCCCGCATGGCTACGCTTGGCCCTTACTCAATCAGTCGCGATCGGTGGCGCAACACGCCGCTGCACCCGCGATTGCCTTCCTGGAACCGCCCTGTGACGGAGTATGTGCGTGGCTAAGTCGAAGGTTGCCAAGAAGTCGTCCGCCAAGCCTGCCAAGGCGGCCAAGCCCGCCAAGAAGCCGGCCAGCAAGCCCGCGGCCAAGCCGACCAAGAAGCCGCCCGCCGCGACCAAGCCCGCCGCGAGCAAGAAGCCCGCGGCTCCGGCCAAGAGCGACTCCCCAAAGGGAGCCAAGCAGGACTCCAAGAAGTCCGTCGCCCTCAAGGCCGGTACCAAGAAGGTCGAGAGTAAGAAAGTCGATGGCAAGAAGGCCGCAGGCAAGGCCTCGGGCAAAGCACCCGCCAAGCCTGCTGAGCCCAAGAAGCTCGAGCAGACCAAGTCCCCCGTCGCCGCGCCGGCAGCCGGCGCTGGGGGGGCTGGAGGGGCTGGAGACAAGAACAAGCCCAAGGGCATCACCGTCGTTGAGAAACCCGCCGGACCAAGAGGATCGATGTCGCCCAAAGGACCCAAGCCCAAGACCGAGATGCCGAACTTCGGCCCCCTGATCGCCCCGGGCAAGAAGCCGCCCAAGCCGCTGATCGCCAGCGGGTGGGATGCTCCGCAAAACGCCAAGGCCGCGATCGATCCGCTCACCCTGCGTGGCAAAACCCACCTCGCCAAGAAGGACCTGGAGCACTTTCGCGCGATCCTGCTGCGCAAGCGCGGCGAACTGATCGGCGACATCAACACGATGGAGGGCCAAGTCCTCAAGGACATGTCCGGCAGCCTCTCCAACACGCCGCAGCACGTCGCTGAGCAAGGCTCCGATGCCTACGAGCAGGCCCTGAGTCTGGACATCGCCGAAATCGACCGCGACCTGATCCGCGAGATCGACGAGGCCCTGCAGCGCATCGAAGACGGCAGCTATGGCCTCTGCCAGGTGACCGGCAAGGAAATCAAGCGCGAACGCCTCGACGAGCTGCCCTGGACGCGCTACAGCATCGAAGCCGCCCGCGAGCGCGAGAAACGCCAGTTCTTCGTCCCGCGCAACGCTGAGGCCCGCGGCGGCGGTGGTGGCGGCGGCGCACCAGCCTCGGGCGACTAAGCCCTTCGGACCTGATTGCCACCTCCCGGCCCGCACCTGTTTGGCCGACTGGACGTACGTTCGCCGCCACCCATGCCCGAGCCGCGCGATCCCATCACCGAGCCTGCCTCCGCTGACCCGGGACGCAATCGCCCAGCGGCTGCGCACGCCGCCATCGGCGCCGCCCGCAGCCCGCGTGCGTGGCTGGTGCTCATCGTTGTCACGGTCGTCTGCCTGTGGGCCGATCTGGCGACAAAGTACTGGGCGTTTCGAACCATCGCCGATGTGCCGGTGAATGTCGATCGCCAGCAGGTGCTGGATATTGCCGCCAATCAGGGGCCGCGGTTCATCGCGTTGCTCATCCCGCGGCATGACCCGGTCGTCGTCGTGCCGCATGTGCTGGAGTTCACACTGGTGCTCAACCCCGGCGCGGTCTTTGGCATCGGCCCGGGCAAACGCACGTTCTTCATGATCTTCACGCTCATCGCCCTGGCCGGCGGCGTGCTGCTCTTTGCCACCATGACCCGCGCGAAGGACTGGTGGGCACACAGCGCCGTGGCGATGCTCATCGCCGGGGGTGTCGGCAACCTGTACGACCGCCTGTTCTATGGCTGTGTCCGCGACTTCATCCACCCGCTGCCGGGCCTCAAGTGGCCCTTCGGCATCTCGACGCCCTGGTCCGGCCGCGAGGTGTGGCCATATGTCTCCAACGTCGCCGACCTTTTCCTGATCATCGGGATCGTGATGCTGGCGATCTACCTCTGGCGGCAGGAGCCACCCTCGGCCAAGCCCGCCGCCAGCAGCGCGACACCCACCGGACCGACCCCCGGGGCCTAAGCCATGTCCAAGATCATCACGCACGGACAGTGGTCCCTCGCCTGCTTCCCGCTCGGCCCGTTTGCGACCAATGCCTATGTGCTCTGGTCGACCGATGACCAATCGCGCGAGGCGTGGATCGTCGACGCGCCCTTTGGCCCTGGGCCGATCGGCAGGTTCATCGAGGCGCAGCGTCTCGTGCCCTCACGCATCATCCTGACGCACGCACACATGGACCACATCGCCGGCTTGCCCGAACTGTGCCGTGCGTGGCCAGAGGCGATCGTGCACATCCATCACGCGGAAGTCTCATGGCTGGGTGATCCGGAACTGAACCTCTCGGCCCCCTTTGGCGCGCCGATGAGCATCGCCACGCCGCGGACACTCTCACCGCTGTTTCTCGCTCCACCCACCCAGGCGCACGGCGACTCCCTGCCGCTGCACGCCCAGACCTTCACCATCCGCCACACCCCCGGCCACTCCCCCGGCGGGATCGCCATCATCGCCCCCGACTTGTCCTTCGCCCTCGTGGGCGACACGCTCTTCGCCGGCTCGATCGGCCGGACCGACTTCCCCAACAGCGACTTGGCAACCCTCGCCGCGAGCATCCGGCGCGAGCTCTACCCACCCGCCCTGCCCCCGACCACGGCCATCTACCCCGGCCACGGCCCCGCCACGACCATCGCCCGAGAACTCCGCGACAATCCGTTCGTGAGGGCGTGATGAGTATCGAATGTCGAGGAAGACGTGGGACGTGATGCCCCGCAATCGGTGTCGGCCGCGGGCATGATCCGACACCTGACGCCTC
>JALOQT010000165.1 GCA_025453375.1 Phycisphaerales bacterium
CTGCACGCCCGCGCAACGCGCAAAAGTTGCACTGCGCGCGGCGCGCACACCTCAGCAAATGCGTCGCACGCTGAGGTAGGTTCGCAAAACGCTGAGGTGAATGGCCAAAACGCTGAGGTAGATTCGCCGCGCACCTCAGCCGATGGCCCACACACCTCAGCGAACTCGCCGCGCACCTCAGCAACTCGCCCATCCACCTCAGCACACGCGGCACACGCTGAGGCGCATGGCGGACACACCGCCGCCCGCGACGGACACACGGGCACGGCGCGACGCCGACGGGGTGTGGAACCGGTCGGCAGTCTCGTCGTGCCACGGGATTGCCCGCACCTGTTGATCCCCGACGACTTCGACACCTCGCCGCGGGCAAGCCAACGCCAGACTCCCGCACTCCGCGATGCGCTAGACCATCACTCCTCCAGCGCTTCAAGCACGCCTTTGGGCCAGGGGCCTTCGATCAGGTCCAGTTCGTCGATCATGCACATCCTCTTGGCCATGCGGCCCATGACGTACTCGTCCATGATCTCCCAGCCTTCGCGCTTGAGCATCGGCACCAGGGCATACCAACCCATCTCGGGTGAGTTGAGTTCGCGCGGCGGGATGCCCTCGAGGCTGGGGAGACCCGCGATCCGCTGATCGCGCTGCCGAAAGCTCGGCCACGAATCGGGGTACATGTTGATGTTCAACCGACGCCCGTGCGGCGGCGGATCGCACCACTCTTGGATCTCCACCGGCAAGCCACGCCACCGCACATGCGGATAGAACGTGCTTTCGGCGGCGATGGCGCGGGTCAGTCCGCGCGAGTAGCAGTCGACAAAGTAGTCGAAGCGGCGTTTATTGTCTGGCAGGTGCGAGTCTTCAGGGCGCGAGTAAGGTCCTCGCGGATAGTTCTCGAATCCAAGCGATGCCGCCGATGGTCGATTGCCGGCCAATAGCGACGCCCTCGACCGCGGCGGTGTCCAAAAGCCAGCGAGCCAGTACTCGTTCCGCCAGAGAATGAGACGGTCTGTGAAGAACGGCTCTTGCATCATGGCACCGGTACCCACTCATCAATCGGACGCTGCTGCTGATCCACGCCTCGTGTCAACTGGAACTTCTCGGTCAGGCTTCCATTCGCATCGTACTTCTTCATGATCGCCCCTGTGGGCAGGTCGAACCTAAGCGAGGCCGTCGGGTCGTCGGGCTTGAGGATGAACTCGGGCCTGAGGCCACCGTCGCGGCTGGCGATGAAGCCGTTGCCCACGTAAGGATACGCGTTGGGCTTCTCCTTGAAGGGACGATCATGTTTGCCAGCAGCGGCCCTCCGTCGTCGGTTCAGAACGCCCCCTCCGGCGGCGGGCCTTCGATCTTTTCGAGTTCGTCGATGTGGATGCAATAATTCCCTTCACCGCTCGGCCTACTTTCGAATCATCGCCAGGATGCGCTCCGGCACCGGGATCAGCGTCTTTTCGATCTCGGCGATCGGGATCACGACACTGCACCACGAGTTGTCGTCTCGTCCCCGCGACACACTACGGTCGGGTGTCTTTTCGGGGTCATGCTTCAGCCGCCACTGGTAGAACTCTTCGCTGAGCTCCCATTGATCTGCGATGGCGACCAGAGTTGACCACTGCTTGGGATCGCTGGCAATCTGGCGAAGTCGCGGGTTGTCGATGCCGCCAAAGAACGCGCGGATCAGCGTGCCGTTCTGTGGGAACCAGGGCCACTCGACGTCACCGATGCGCCCGCCACGCCACGCCATCCCCGCCCAGAGCATCGCGCCGTCCAGTTCGGAGCGGTGAGTGAGACGCTTACCCCATGAAGTGTACTTCCAGTTCCAAGAGAGGGTGTTGGGGTTGTACTTTGCGAGGTTGTCGGGGTGCTGGGGATCAATGGTTGACGACCCGTCCAACTGCATCGGAGTGCATCCGACGACTTCGGTCTTGGGATTGTCACCACCGCTCAGCCAGATGACGAGTGGATAGGACGCTTCAGCCGGACGTACACGAAGAACAAACGTGTGCCCGGCCATCGAGATCAGCGCATTCATGTTTGTCATGGTGCTGGGAAGACCTGCCTCCAGACCAACACGTTTTCTGCATTTCGCTCGTAGACTGCTTGCTTCAGCATCTGACCGGTGCTTGACCTCTTGGTCACAACCGCCCCCAGCGGCAAATCCCTTCCGATGTCCGCGTTGGGTGAGGACATTCCATTGGGCGTGGACCTTCCAAGATGGTACTCCGGCCTCAGTCGCCCATCGAGCGATGCGACGAACCCGTTGCCCGTGTAGGGTGGCGGCTCTTGGATGAGGTAGTCATTGGCAAGACTCTGGTTGCTATCCAAGCCGTCCAGCGCCTTCCTGTCGCACTGCGGCTCGCGCGGGTGGGGTTCGCTGCTGGCCGAGGGGCAGTTCAAGGCGATGAACAAGAAGTTCAGCGACTGGGGCATCCCGCTGCCGGGCGGCGATAAGCACATGGTGCACGCTCCGCTGGGCACGCCCGAGGCTGATGCGTATCTCGATGACATGGCCCTGGGCGCGAACTTTGCGACGGTCAATCACATGCTGATCAACGCGCTGGTGCTCGAAGCGTTTCAGAAAGTGCTGCCGGGCGTCAAGGGACACCTGGTCTACTTCATCAGCCACAACATCGCCCGACAGGAGATCGTGCGGAACAAGCCGGCCTGGGTGCATCGCAAGGGTGCGACGCGGGCGTTCCCCGCGGGGCACCACGCCCTGCGCGGCACGCCCTTTGCCGAAACCGGTCATCCGATCCTGCTGCCGGGCAACCCGCAGGATGGATCGAGCGTGATGGTCGCCGAGGCGGGCGCGGCGTTGTCGTGCTACAGCGTCAACCACGGCGCCGGCCGGCGCATGAGCCGCACCGCCGCGACCAAGACGCTCGACCAGGTGCAGATCGACCAGAGCTTCGATCAGGCCGACATCCTGACCAACTGCCGCCAGTATCCGCGCGATGAAGCACCGCGTGCGTACAAGGACTTTCAGGAGGTCCTGAGCAGTGTCAAGAAGGCCGGCCTGGCCAGCGAAGTGGCCCGACTGCGGGCACGGCTTGTGATCAAGGACGGCGACAAGGCGGATGATTGACCCGCAGGCCCGTACTGGGCCTCAGCAGCACGAGATGACACCATGATCGAGATTGACGGTTCACAAGGCGAAGGTGGCGGGCAGATTCTGCGGTCAAGCCTGGCCCTGTCGATGGCCACGGGCCAGGGCTTTGTGCTGCGCAACATCCGCGCGCGCCGGCCACGACCGGGCCTGATGCGTCAGCACCTCACCTGCGTGCAGGCGGCGGCGACAATCTGCGGGGCGACGGTCGACGGTGCGGAGATGGAATCGACGGGGCTGACCTTCAAGCCCGGCCGCGTGCGCGGCGGGGACTATCACTTTGCCATCGGCACAGCTGGCGGCACGATGCTGGTGCTGCAAGCGGTGCTGCCCGCGCTGCTTCGGGCGCAGGAGCGCTCTCGACTGGTGATCGAGGGGGGGACGCACAACGTCGCCGCGCCGCCGTTTGAGTTCTTCGCGATGAGCCTCGCACCGATCCTGGCGCGAAGCGGCGCGACGATCCGCACCACGCTGGAGCGCCACGGCTTCTACCCGGCCGGCGGTGGACGGGTGGTTGTCGAGATCGAGCCGGTGGCCACGCCGCGGGCGATCGAGGTGATGTGGCGCGACGCGCCGACGACTCAAGCCCCTGCGGCCGCGGCCGAGGGCACGCCGCCGCAAGCCGGGCGCGAAGCGCGGCCCGTGCGCCTCTCGGCGGTGGCGATGGTCTCGCAACTCTCCGGCGAGATCGCCCAGCGCGAACTGGCGGTCCTGCGCGCTCGGCTGACGATCGACGAGCCCGACACGAAGCTCCAGCAGATCGAATCGCCGATCGGCCCGGGCAACGCGGTGCTGGTCTGCGTGCAATCGGCCCAGTTGACGGAGGTCTTCTCGGCGATCGGCGAGCTGCGCCGCTCGGCAGAGGCTGTGGCCAATGGCCTGGCCAATGAGGTTGCGACCTACCTCGCCGCGGGCGTGCCGGTCGGGCCATATCTGGCCGATCAGTTGATGGTGCCGATGGCGGTGCTCGGCGGTGGCCAGTTTGTCACCAGCGCGCTGAGCCCGCACTCGACGACCAACATCGACACGCTCGCAGCCTTCGGCATCACGGTGAAAACCCAGAAGCCCACGGAGCGTCGGCACATCATCAGCGTGCCAGCAGTCGAGGTGCGGCGATAGCGACAGCCGCCCCCACCATCCACGCCCCCCGACACCCTCCTCGACCCTTGCCTGCCCCTCGGACCCAAACACCCGCCTTCCAATCCGCCGCGTGCAGCCCGCCCTTC